>NZ_JBPGXG010000059.1:0-25446 GCF_056755255.1 Monashia sp. HAY1-5C
CCGAAGATCTTCGCGGCGATCCCGACGCGGTCGGGCACCCCGACGATGGTGATCTTGGCCTCGCTGCGGTCGTGGGCGATGCCGGCGATGATCGGAGCTTCCACAGCGCCTTCTCCTTCGTAGGGGTTGTCCTTGACCCAGGTGCCCGGCTTCTGCGACCACGAGGACCGGACGTGGATCGGGATGCCGTAGCGGCGGGCGTACTCGACGCAGCGCAGGTGCAGGATCTTCGACCCGTTGGCCGCGAGGTCGAGCATCTCCTCCATCGACAGGACGTCGAGCTTGCGCGCGCTCGGCAGGATGCGCGGGTCGGCGGTGAAGACGCCGTCGACGTCGGTGTAGATCTCGCAGACGTCGGCCCCGAGGGCGGCGGCGAGGGCGACGGCGGTGGTGTCCGAGCCGCCGCGGCCGAGGGTGGTGATGTCCTTCGTCGTCTGGCTCACGCCCTGGAAGCCGGCGACGATGGCGATGTGACCGGCGTCGAGGGCGCTCTGGATGCGCCCCGGCGTCACGTCGATGATGCGCGCCGCACCGTGCGCGTCGTCGGTGATGACGCCGGCCTGGCTGCCCGTGAAGGAGCGGGCCTCGGCGCCGAGCTGGGCGATCGCCATGGCGACGAGGGCCATCGAGATGCGCTCGCCCGAGGTCAGCAGCATGTCGAGCTCGCGGGCCGGCGGTGCCGGCGTCACCTGCTCGGCGAGGTCGAGCAGCTCGTCGGTGGTGTCGCCCATGGCCGAGACGACGACGCAGACCGCGTTGCCGGCCTTGTGCGTCTCGACGATGCGGCGGGCCACCCGCTTGATGGCCTCGGCGTCGGAGACGGACGACCCGCCGTACTTCTGGACGACGATGCTCACTCGGGGCTCCGGATCTGCTCGGTGGTCTGCGGTGCAGCCGAGTCTAGGCTCGGGCTCGCGGCGCCCACCGCCGCGTCGCGATGGTGAGATGTGCGCGGATTCGTCACCGGCGCCGCACGTTCTTGCGCGGGTCAGGGGTGCAGCGCGTCGAACTCCGCCTCGCCGACGGTCTCCTCGTCGACGTCGAGCCGCAGGTGCGACAGGATCGACTGGAGCGCGCGCAGCGCCGTCATCGCGCGGTCGCCCCACTCGGACAGGTAGCTGAACTGCCACCACCACAGGGCCTCGACGCGGCGGCCCGCACCGTAGTGCTTGAGGCCGTGGGTCAGGGCGACGGCGATGTCCACGAGGTCGTTGGTGATCGACCCGTCGGCCCGTTCGGAGGAGGTGACCGGGTCGATGACGTAGACGTAGTCGTCGATGCCGGCGAAGACGTTGGCCAGACCGGTGCGCAGCGGGTCGGCGTCGTCGTCGGTCGCGTCCGGCTCGAAGCGCTCGACCGGCACGACGTCCTGGATCGCCCCGAGCCGGGCGCCGGCGACGAGCACCTGCGACAGGGCGAGCGTCAGGACGGGCAGGGCGGTGTCGGGCGAGCTGCCCGAGGCGACCTCGGTGACCGACGTGAGGAACGCACTGGCCTCGGCCGCGGTGAGGTCGGCCAGGCCCGAGAGGTCGTCGATCTCGCGGTCGGCGGCGTCAGGGGTCCCCTGCTCGGTGCTCATGTGACCAGCATGCCCCATCGCGGCTGGGACGCGGCCCCCGGGGAGCGCGTCACGCGTCGACGCGTCGACGCCCCTCGAAGGCTCGCCCGAGCGTCACCTCGTCGGCGTACTCGAGGTCGCCGCCGACGGGCAGGCCGGAGGCGAGGCGGGTGACCGTGACGCCGACGTCGCGCAGCAGCCGCGACAGGTACGTGGCCGTCGCCTCGCCCTCGAGGTTGGGGTCGGTGGCGATGATGACCTCCTGCACCTCCCCCGACGCGAGCCGCGTCATGAGCTCGCGGACCCGCAGGTCGTCGGGTCCGATGCCGTCGATCGGGCTGATGGCGCCGCCGAGCACGTGGTAGGTGCCGCGGAACTCGCGGGTGCGCTCGATCGCGACGACGTCCTTCGGCTCCTCGACGACGCAGATGGAGGTCTGGTCGCGACGCGGGTCGGCGCAGATGCGGCACCGCTCGGCCTGCGCGACGTTGCCGCACACCTCGCAGAACCGGACCCGGGCCTTGACCTCGGTCAGGGCCGTGACGAGACGCGTGACATCCTCGGCGTCGGCCTGCAGGAGGTGGAAGGCGATGCGCTGGGCGCTCTTGGGACCGACGCCGGGCAGGCGTCCGAGCTCGTCGATGAGGTCCTGCACTGCGCCTTCGTACACACCGCAACCCTAAGCCCGCGCGCGGTCCGTGCCGCCCACCCGGGCCGAACCGCGCCACGGCGCACTTTCGGCGGTCGGCGGCCGGCGGGACGACCCACAACCGCGCCACGGCGCACTTTCGGCGGTCGGCGGCCGGCGGGACGCCCCAGAACCGCGCCACGGCGCACCTTCCGAGGCAGGCGGGCGGGCGACGCGTGACGCCGGTCAGTCGGCGAGCGTGGCCTCCCACCGCTCCTCGATGCGGCCGTACCGCCACACGAGCACGGCGACGAGCCACGTGACGACGAAGAGGCCGACGATCCAGAACCCGACGTCGCCGAGGTCGATGGCGGCCACCCAGGCGAGCGGACCGCCGGTGACGCCGAGCTTGTCCGCGAGCAGACCGACGAGCTCGATGACGCCGATGACGAGGGCGACCGCGACCGACAGCGCCGTGACGGTGATGTTGTAGTAGATCTTGCGGACCGGGCGGCTGAAGGCCCAGCCGTAGGCGACGTTCATGAACGAGCCGTCGATCGAGTCGAGCAGCGACATGCCGGCCGCGAAGAGCACCGGCAGCACGAGCACGGCGTACCACGGCAGGGCCGCCGCCGCCGCCGCTCCGCCGGCGATGACGAGCAGGCCCACCTCGGTGACGGTGTCGAAGCCCAGCCCGAAGAGGAGGCCGACCGGGTACATGTGCCACGGCTTGGTCACCGCGCGGGTCACGCGGCCGAGGACGCGGTTGAGCAGACCGCGCCGGTCCAGCTGCCGCTCGAGCTCCGCCTCGTCGTAGTGCCCGGCCCGCATCCGGCGGAAGACCTTGAGGATCCCGACGAGCGCGGCGAGGTTGACGAGGCCGATGAGGACGAGGAAGGCCCCCGACACGGTGGTGCCCCAGACGCCGGTCACCTGCTGGAGCGTCGAGCCGTCGTCGGTCAGGGCGCCGGCCAGGGCCCGGATGCCGGCGGCGAGGAGCATGACCATGACGAAGACGACCGAGGAGTGCCCGAGGCTGAACCAGAAGCCGACGCTCATCGGGCGCTGCCCCTCGGCCATGAGCTTGCGGGTCGTGTTGTCGATGGCGGCGATGTGGTCGACGTCGAAGGCGTGCCGCATGCCGAGGGTGTACGCCGTGACGCCGAGGCCGATGCCGAACAGCTGGCCCGCGACGCGGTACTCGGCCGGGGCGACGACGAGGACGAGCAGCCCCCAGCCGACGACGTGCAGCAGGGCCACCACCGCGGCCATCCCGGAGAGGCTCCGGCGCTCCTGCGGGCCCAGGTGCGCCGCGAGGCGGGCGCGCAGTGGGCGGGGGGTCGAGGTCGGCGTCGGCTCCGGCGTCGAGGTCGGCGTCGAGGTCGGCGTCGAGGTCGGCGTCGAGGTCGGCGTCGGGGTCCGTGCGGTCACGGGGCCACGCTAGATGCGACTGCGTCGCATCTGCAACGGGCACCTGCTGTAGCGCGACTACAGCACCTGCATGACGATCAGACCGCGGGCGCGCCGCCCGGGACCTCGTTGTAGGCGTCGACCCGCTCCTGACCGGAGAGCGCCGCGATGGCCTCCATGACGCGGTCGGTCAGCAGGCGCCGGGCCTTCCCGGCGGGCATGCCCTGGTACTCCTCGACGCCGATCGGCTCGCCGAAGCGCACCGTGACCTTGGCCAGGCGCGGGAAGCTCGCCCCGACCGGCTGGATGTTCTCGGTGCCGATGAGCCCGACGGGGACGACCGGCACCTGGGCGGTCAGCGCGAGCCAGGCGACGCCGGTGCGGCCGCGGTAGAGCCGGCCGTCCCGGGAGCGGGTGCCCTCGGGGTAGATGCCGAACGCGTCCCCGTTCTTCAGCACCTCGAGCGCGGCGTCGAGGCTCTCCTGGGCGGCGGTCGGCGAGTGGCGGTTGACCGGCACCATGCCGACGGCGCTGAAGAAGCCCTTGCGCAGCAGCCCCCCGACACCGGGCCCGGTCCAGTACTCCTCCTTGGCCAGGAACCGCACCTGCCGCGGCGCCGCGAGGGGGATCGCGAACGAGTCGATGAACGACAGGTGGTTGCTCGCGACGATGACACCGCCCTCGCGCGGGATGTTCTCCTTGCCCTCGATCGTCGGGCGGTACAGCGCGTGGGACAGCGGGTAGAGCACGGACCGCCCGAGGCTGTAGAACATGGCGCCAACTGTAGGGCTACCCGCCGGTCGCGACCGCTCGTGCCCGGTCCGCGGCCAACCCCGGCACCACCGGGGGTCAGGCTCGGGCGCGCACGGCCCACGCGGTCGCGAGCACGTGGAACGGGGCGTCGGGAGCGAGCTCGCGGCAGTGTTCGCGGAGCGCGGCGCGCCGGTCCGGGGCCAGCGACTCGACGTAGTCGCCAGCAGGGCCGACGCCCAGCGTGTACGGCTCCCACCACTCCTCGAACGTCTCGTGCCGCACCGCGACCATGAGCGAGGTGTCCTCGATGCCGGTCAGACCGGCGGCGTCGAAGAGCAGCGCGAGGCTGCCCTCCGAGGCGCCCGGCTGGTCACCCTCGCCGGGGGCGTCGGGGTCGAGGTCGGCGGCGGCCCGCCAGAAGAGGGCGAGCGGACCGGCTCCCCCGGCGTGGTCCCAGACGCACGCGGCCACGGTGCCACCGGGTCGCGTCACCCGGGCCATCTCGCGCAGGCCCCCGACCGGGTCGGCCATGAACGGTACGACGAGCTGGGCCAGGGCGAGGTCGAACAGGTCGTCGCGGTACGGCAGCTGCTCGGCGCCCCCCACCTGGACGTCGAGGGTGGGGAACTCCTGGCGCAGCACGGCGACGAACGCCTGTGTCGGGTCGACGGCGGACACCCAGTCGACGCCGAGGCGCTCGACGAGGACGCGCGTGAGAGCGCCGGTGCCGCAGCCGACGTCGATGGCGTGGCCGGGGCCGGCGTCGACCCCGGACCAGTCCGCGAACCGCCCGGCGAGCGGCCCCGAGTACCGCCCCATGAACAGGTCGTAGGCGTCCGCCGGAACCTCGAAGGTCACGCCCCGACGCTACGCCGTGCTGGGTTCCTCCACCGCCGAATGCCGCTCGTCCGCGCGGCGGGCCGGGGCCGGGCCGGTCCGCTGCGTCTGCCCCACGAGCGGAAGCCACGTCATGGCCGGCAGCCCGGTGCCGGGCGTGCGGGCGAGGCGGCGCCGCCCCCGGCCGCGCAGACCGGCGACGAGGGCCACGACCGCCGTGACGATACCGGCCGCGCCGAGGGTGGGCCGCACACCGAGCTCCTCGATGACCGCGCCGCCGACGAGCATCCCGACCGACCCCGTGACGTCGACGAGGTTGGACTGCCCGGCGAGGGCCGCCCGTCGAGCGGGACCGGACGTCTGCCCGAGGAGGACCTGCGTCATGGCCCGGATGCCGACGACCGTGACGGCCCCCGCAGCGGCCGACCAGGCCGCGACCGGCACGGGTGTGATCCACAGGGCCATGGCGACGAACGCAAGCCCCTGCCCGACCCACGCGACGGTCGCCACGCGCACCGGGTTCGAGGACGGCGGACGCGCGGCCACCACGAGCGTCATCGCGAGCGCACCGACCCCGTAGGCGGCCAGGGCCGTCGCGTAGAGCGTGCCGGCCTGCCCGGTCCGTTCGCCCTGCACCGCGAGGCCGAGCGCGAAGGCGAACCACAGCACGCAGCTCGTCCCGCGCATGGCCCAGCCCCGGAGGATGTCCGGGTGGTGCCGCACGGACGCGAGGATCCCGGGCGCCGGGCCGGCACCTGCGGCGTGGGGGTGAGCATCGACCGCGCTCGCCTCCGGCGCCAGGACGACCCGACGAACGAGGAGGGCCGACCCGATGAGGGCGAGCCCTTCGACCCACAGGAGCACGTGGGTCCACCCGAGCTGCACACCGACTCCCGCGAGGCCGGGGCCCACGACCATCGCAGCCCGGCGCACGGCGTCGTCCCACGTGACGACCCGCGTGGCCATCCCGTCCCCCAGGCGGTCCCCGAGGTCGCCGAGCAGGGCCGTGCGACCGGGCGACGCCAACGCGTTCGACACCCCGACCGCGAGCCCGGCCACGGCGAGGACGACCGGGTGCATCAGCCCGAGGACCAGCGCCACCGGGACGACGAGGACCGCGGCGGCCTGCCAGAGCGAGACGAGGGCGAGACCGCGCCCGTCCGAGAGGCGTTGCCGCAGGCGACGAGCCCACCAGGGCGAGGTGACGACCGGTAGACCGGCGAGGCCGCCGACGAGACCCGCCATCGCGGCCGAGTCGAAGTGCCTCAGGACGACGAGTGGGAGGACGACCTGGGTGAAGCGGAACGCCAGGTACTCGATGGCGTTGGAGGTCAGCACGGTGCGGACGGCGCGGCTCGGGGTCACGTGCTCCAGCGTCGCGCCCCGACCGCCGTACCGGTAGACAGGACGATCTCGGTACGGGCCATAAGATGGCCTTATGGATCCATTGCACCAGGTGCCGGACGTGGATGACCTCAAGCTGGTGCTGACGCTGCACCGCACACAGTCCCTCGGGTCGGCGGCGCGCGAGCTCCTGGTGAGCCAGCCAGCGGCCTCGCAACGACTGGCTCGCCTCGAACGGCGCTGTGGCACAGTGCTCTTCACCCGAAGCCCGATGGGGACGACCGCGACGCCGGCCGGTCTGGAGATGGTCCGTCAGGCCGACCACATCCTCAGCCACCTCGGCGGTGTCTACGCTGCCGTCCGATCCTCGGCCTCCGCGCGAACGCTTCGGGTGGGCACCTTCGCCGGGCTCTCGGGCTACGTCTTCCCGGCACTCGACGAGCTCGTCGGGGACGAGGTCCGGCTGGTGACCTCCGTCTACCACGGCAGCGAGATGCTCGAGCTGGTCGCCGAGGGATCCATGGACGCGGCGGTCATCGGCATCGCCGAGCAGGTCCAGCTGCCGCCGCACGTCGTCGCGCACCGGCTCGGCACCGACGAGCTCGTGGCCTTCGTCGCGGCCGGCGTCGAGCCGCCGCGGCGGGGTGCGCGGCCCTTCCTCGACCGGGTCGTCACCTACGCGCCCTACGACAACTCCGGCCCGCTCATCGCCGAGCGCGTCGCCGCCCTGGGGGGCACGGTGCGACACGCCGCGACGGCACCGGTCGCCCTCGAGATCGCCCGCCGCCGGGAGGGGATCGCCATCGTGCCCTCGAGTGCCGCCCGGATGTCCGGCCGACCCGGTGACCGCGTCATGACCTCTCGGGTCGACCTTCCCGTCCGGCTGTCGGTCATCGCCCGCGGTGAGCTCGACCCGGTGCTGGCCGCTGCTCTACCGGCCCTCGCCCGCGCGCTCGGACTGCGCCGCCGCAGCAGCTGACCACGTGACGAACGGCCGTGCGCCGGACGGTCAGTCCTCGAGCTCCTGGACCACACGGCCGCCGAGGACCTTCTCGATGACGGCACGGCCGACGTCCCCGGACTGCTCGATGTCCTCGTCGTCGTCGCTGACGGCGGAGTCGTCGGTCAGGGGCGGGCGGGGCTGGTCGTCGTCGCCGGAGCGGGGCACGGACGCCCGGGCCCTCGCCTGGGCGAAGGACTCGCGGACCGCGATGGCGCCGCGCACCGCCGAGACCGTCGGGGCACCCTGGTCACCGCTCCCACCTGAGGGGATCCGGTCGCCTCCGGCCGAGGGCGTGGCCGTGACCGTGGCCGAGGACGGGTGGGTGGAGGTGGCCGGCGTCCCGGCCGCGGGGGCGGACGCGGGACCCGTGGCCCAGTCCGGTGGCGGGCCGGCGGCGCTGCCCCAGCCCGCGTTGTCCTCGAGCGAGCGGCCGGACACCGGGCTCAGGCCGGAGTCGGCGAGCCGCGCCGCCCCGCCCGGCGCGGCACCCGGACCAGCGTCCGGGGCTGCGTTCGGGCCACCGGCGTCGTGACCCGCCCCGGCGTCACCCCAAGAGCCCCGGGCCGCGGCACCGGGGAGGTCAGCCGCGGAAGGAGGCCCGCCTGGTCCGCCCTGTCCCGCCTGTGGTGGCTGTCGTGCCTCTCGGCCCTGCGCGCCCGTCGGACCGCCCGGATCACCGGGCCCGGGGTCGCCGGGACTACCCCGGCCCGTGGGGGCGCCGCCGCCTTCGGGACCGCCGTCGCGTTCAGGACCGTCGTCGTCGCGGGCAGGGGGCATCGCACCGGCCGGCGGGGCGACCGGCGCCTGTTGCGACACCTCGGCCACGTGCACGCCGTCGACGAGGGCGTCGACGCCGAGCTCGTCGATGAGGGCCTGCCGCACCACCTCGGCGTGGTTGCCGGCACGGAACGTCGTGGTGAGGCCCGCGGTGGCGATCCCCAGGGTCAGCGTGCGTCCGTCGAAGGCCGTCACCTGGGCGTTCTGGGAGACGAACGTCCACGTGATGCGGCGCATCGTGAAGATCCGTCCGAGGACGTTGGGCCACGCGCGGCGGATGGCGTCGGTGTCCATGCCGCTGGACGGCGGGGTCCCGCCGGGCCCGGTGGCCGCCCCGGCCGCCCCGGCCGCCGCGGCCGGCTCGTCCTCCTCGCCGCCGTGGGCGTGGAGGACGCCGCGACCCGGGTCGTGGACGACGTCGTGCGACGACCCGGCACGAGGCGAGCCCCCGGACGCGGCCGCTGCCCCGGAGGCACCCGTCGCTGCGTCGCCCGCCGTCGCCGCGTGGCCCGGGCCCTCGCGCGGCTCGTCGACGGCGGAGGGACCGCCCACGGACTCTCGCGGCACCGCGACCGGAGGGGCTCCGGCCTCGGCGCGTGCGGCGTCGGTGCGTCCGGCGTCACCGGGACCCGAGGGCGCCGGGGCGCCCGTCGGCCCGGCCCCCGGGGCCGCCACGGCCGGCGTCGCCACCGCGGCGGCCGCGGGCGGCGTGTAGTCGGACACCGTGCGCGGCGGCGCGGTCACCGCGCCCGCGGCCGCGGAGGGGACGGGCCCAGCGTGTGCCGCTGCGCCCGCGGGCCGGGCGGCCGACGGCACACCGCCGACCTCGAGGCGCCGCTCGAGCCGGTCGAGGCGAGCGGCGTAGCCCTGCTCGCCGGAGGACGCCGGGAGCAGGATGCGCGCGCAGATGAGCTCCAGCTGCAGCCGGGGTGCGGTGGCGCCGGTCATCTCGGTGAGGCCGGTGTTGACGATGTCGGCCGCCCTCGACAGGGCGCCGGGACCGAACGCGGCCTGCTGGACGCGCATCCGTTCGAGCTGGTCCTCGGGGATGCCGCGCAGGACCTGACCCGCCCCCTCCTGGACCGCGGCCACGACGATGAGGTCGCGCAGCCGCTCGAGGAGGTCCTCGACGAAGCGCCGGGGGTCGTGGCCCGACTCGATGACGCGGTCGACCTGGCGGAACGTCGCCGCGCCGTCGCCGGCCGCGAGGGCGTCGACCGTGGCGTCGAGCAGCTCGCCGTCGGTGAACCCGAGCAGCGACACCGCACCGTCGTAGGTGAGCCCTTCGGGGCCCGACCCCGCGATGAGCTGGTCGAGCACCGACAGCGAGTCGCGCACCGACCCACCGCCGGCCCGCGTCACGAACGACAGGACGCCGGGCTGCACGGCCACCTGCTCCTGCTCGAGGAGCCGCTCCATGTACGCGGTGAGCTTGGCCGGGGGGACGAGCCGGAACGGGTAGTGGTGCGTGCGCGAGCGGATCGTGCCGATGACCTTCTCGGGCTCCGTGGTGGCGAAGACGAACTTCACGTGCTCGGGCGGCTCCTCGACGATCTTGAGCAGGGCGTTGAAGCCCTGCGGCGTCACCATGTGCGCCTCGTCGATGATGTAGATCTTGAAACGGCTCTGCGCCGGGCCGTACGAGGCGCGTTCCCGGAGGTCACGCGCGTCGTCGACGCCGCCGTGGCTCGCGGCGTCGATCTCGATGACGTCGACGCTGCCCGGCCCCCCGCGCGCCAGCGCGACGCACGACTGGCACGTGCCGCAGGGTGTCGGCGTCGGACCCTGCTCGCAGTTGAGGCAGCGGGCCAGGATGCGCGCGCTCGTCGTCTTGCCGCAGCCGCGGGGGCCGCTGAAGAGGTAGGCGTGGTTGACCCTGCCCGTGCGCAGCGCCTGCATGAGCGGCTCGGTGACGTGCTCCTGGCCGATGACGTCGGCGAAGCTCTCGGGCCGGTAGCGGCGGTACAGGGCGGTGGCCATGCCGGAAACCCTAACCGTCCGGACCGACGCCGGTCTGCCCGGTGAACAGGTGCTGACGAGTCGCGGCCGGCCCCCGGACGGGGTGGTGGCTGTCGGCGGCCCGACCTAGGGTCGAGGGCACTCAGGTCCAGGTGCAACGAGCGCCGTCAGCGGCCGATGGAGGAGGTCACGATGCCCGATCCGACCCCGCACGCGACATCCGCGCGGGAGTGGGACGCCGAGGCGCTCGTCGCCCGCTACGGCGAGGTGCGCGCCCACACCGAGGCGCTCGCCGCCCCCCTGTCCCCCGAGGACCAGACCGTCCAGTCGATGCCGGACGTCTCGCCGACGAAGTGGCACCGCGCGCACGTCACGTGGTTCTTCGAGACGTTCGTCCTCGCCGACCACGAGCCGTCGTTCACGCCGTACCAGGACCGCTACTGGTTCCTCTTCAACAGCTACTACGAGGGCGTCGGTCCCCGGTACGCCCGGCCGAACCGCGGCCTCATCAGCCGGCCCGGCGCCCACGACGTCGGTCTCTACCGCGACAACGTCGACGCCCGCATGCGCGATCTCGTGCAGGGCCTCGACGGTGGCGCGCTCGAGAAGCTCACCTCGACCATCGAGCTCGGCTTCCACCACGAGCAGCAGCACCAGGAGCTGCTGCTCATGGACATCAAGCACGTCCTGTCCCTCAACCCGCTCCAGCCGGCCTACGCCGGCACCCCGAGCCCCCCGAGCGAGCCCGACGCGCTCGGCTGGGTCGACGTCGAGGGCGGGCTCGTCGAGATCGGGCACCGCGGCGGCGGGTTCTCCTTCGACAACGAGCTGCCGCTGCACCAGGCCTGGCTCGAGCCGTACCGGCTCGCCGACCGCCTCGTCACCAACGGCGAGTGGCTCCAGTTCATGGCCGACGGAGGGTACGACCGGCACGAGCTGTGGCTCTCCGATGGCTGGGGCCGGGTGCGCGGCGAGGGCTGGCGCGCCCCGTTCTACTGGACCCAGGTCGACGGCATCTGGTTCGAGCACACCCTGAGCGGCACCTGGCCGGTCAACCCCGGCCTCCCGGTCAGCCACGTCAGCCACTACGAGGCCGACGCCTACGCGACGTGGGCCGGCAAGCGGCTGCCCACCGAGGCCGAGTGGGAGCACGCGGTCGTCGCCGACGGCCAGGCCGACGCCTCGGCGGGCGGCGACGGGCACGCGGCGTCGGCCACCGCCGAGGGCAACCTCGCCGACACGCTGACCTTCCACCCGCGGGCGGCCCCGCCCGCGAACGGGCACCTGCGTCAGGTGTACGGCGACTGCTGGGAGTGGACCTCCTCGGCCTACCTCGCCTACCCGGGGTACCACCCGCCGGCCGGCGCGATCGGCGAGTACAACGGCAAGTTCATGTCGGGCCAGATGGTGCTGCGCGGCGGTTGCGCCCTGACGCCGCCGGACCATGCCCGCGCCACGTACCGCAACTTCTTCCCGCCGGGGGCCCGGTGGGCCCTGTCCGGGGTGCGGCTCGCCGACGGGGGTGCCCGGTGACGACGCCGGCCGGCCGCGAGCCGGTCGTCACCGTCGCCCTCGACCCCGACTGGGCCTCCGGCTCGCTCGTGTCCGACGTGCGCCGGGGGCTGGGGGCACAACCGCGGACCCTGCCGCCGAAGTGGCTCTACGACGACGCCGGCTCGTCCCTGTTCGACGAGATCACCCGCCTGCCCGAGTACTACCCGACCGAGCGCGAGCGCGAGATCCTGCGCGACCACGCGGCCGACATCGTGCGCGCCTCGGGGGCCACGACGCTCGTCGAGCTCGGCAGCGGCACGAGCGACAAGACCCGGACCCTGCTCGACGCGTTCACCACCGCCGGCCACCTCGAGCGCTTCGTGCCCGTCGACGTGTCCGAGCAGACGCTGCGCGACGCCGCGGCGATGCTGAGCGCGCGCTACCCGTCGCTGCTGGTGGAGGCGCTGGTCGGCGACTTCACCCTGCACCTGGGTCACCTGCCGCGCGGAGGCCGGCGCCTCGTCGCCTTCCTCGGGGGCACGATCGGCAACTTCTACGTCGAGGAGCGCGCCGCGTTCCTCGGGGCCCTGGCCGACAGCCTCGAGCCCGGCGACTGGTTCCTGCTCGGCACCGACCTCGTCAAGAGCAGCGACCGGCTGATCGCCGCCTACGACGACCCGGGAGGCGTCACGGCGGCCTTCGTCACCAACTGCCTCCACGTGCTCAACCGCGAGCTCGGCGCCGACTTCGACGTCGACGCCTTCTCCTACGTCCCCTTCTGGGACCCACGCGAAGAGCGCATGGACCTCCGCCTGCGCGCCGACATGCCGCAGCGGGTCACGGTGCCCGGGGCCGACCTCGTCTTCGACCTGGCCCACGGCGAGGAGATCCGCGTCGAGATCTCGACGAAGTTCCGGCCCGAACGGCTCGACGCCGAGCTCGGCGCCGCCGGGTTCACCGTCGAGCACCGGTGGACCGACGACGACGGCGACTTCGCGCTCACCCTGGCCCGCCGCGACACGTGAGGCCGCACGGTCCCGTCGGGCGGAGCCGGGGTCGGTCGCGGTGACCGCGTGGTCCCGCCTGATCGGGCGTTTGGCACACTGGGCGCTCGAGTACGACACGACGTAGGAGACGCCAGATGACCCCTCGGACCCTCTACCGACGCCTCGCAGCAGCGGAGGTGGTCACGTGGGCGTTGCTGCTGCTCGGCATGGTCCTCAAGTACGTCACCCGGACGACCGACCTCGGAGTCAGGGTCTTCGGGCTCGCCCACGGCGTCGTCTTCATCGCCTTCTGCATCGCCACCCTGCTGCTCTGGGTCGACGAGCGCTGGACCGTGCGGGAGGTCCTCCTCGGCCTGCTGAGCGCGGTGCCCCCGTTCCTGACCATCAGGTGGGAGCGGCGCCTCGAGCGGCGCGGCCGGCTGGGCGGTGTCTGGCGGCTCGGGCCTGGCGGTGATGCCGCGAGGACGCCTGCGGAGCGACTCGTCGCGACCCTGCTCGCCCGGCCGCTCGTCGGTGCCGGCATCGGCGCCCTCGCCGTGCTCGGCCTCACCGGCATCGCCCTGCTCGTCGGGCCGCCCGTCGGCACGCAGGGCTGACCCCGCTGGCCGGCAGACCCCAGCCGCCGGCTGCCGGCTGCCGGCTGCCGGCCAGGCCTGACACCCGTGTCCCAGCCGCACGGCATACGGTGTCGTCAGCCGGCCGGGAGTCGGGCCGGAGACCCGAGGAGGGCGAGAGATGGCTGCGGTGGCGGTGCTGACCGGCGAGGTGCGCGCGGAGGGCGTCAGCAAGACGATCGACGAGACGACCCTGCTGCGGCCCACCGACGTGCGGGCCGACCCGGGCGAGTGCATCGTCCTGCGCGGCCCCAACGGCTCCGGCAAGACGACGCTGCTGCGCATCATCGGTGGTCTCCTCGTGCCGAGCACGGGCACCGCGACGATCGGTGGTCGCGAGGCCGACGAGCGCGACCGGGCGGTTCGGGCCGCCGTCGCGGCCCTGCTCGGCGCCCCGACGACCTACCGCGACCTGACCCTCGTCGACCACCTCGTCCTCATCGACTCGACGTGGGGCGGTGACCCCGCCAGGTCGGACGACCGCAGCCTCGCGCTGCTCGAGCGCCTCGGCATCGCCCACCTCGACGACCGGTTCCCCCACGAGCTCTCCTCGGGGCAGGAGCAGCTGTTCCGCCTCGCCCTGACGTTCTCGCGGCCGGCGAGCGTCGTGCTCCTCGACGAGCCGGAGCAGCGCCTCGACACGGCCAAGCGCCAGGTGGTCGCCGACCTCATCCGCGAGCGCATCGACTCGGGTGTCACCGTGGTCATGGCCTGTCACGACCCCGAGCTGACGGCCTCCCTCGCGACCCGCGTCGTCGACGTCGTGCCGGCGCGCTGACGGTCCGGCGATGAGCAGGCGCAAGCGAAAGCGTCAGGCCGCACGGGCGGCGGCACCGCCGACGCGGCCCGGCCCCGGCAGGCCCGCACCGGCTGCCGACGGCTCTGCACCTCTGTCGAGCACGGAGGCATCGACGCCGCCGGAGCCGAGGGTCCGTCCGATGCCCCGGGCGACGGTGGAGGTCCCGATGCCCTCCGGCCCACCGGCGGCCGCCGAGGTCGTGTACGACGACCACGACCTCCTCGGCCAGGCCGACTGGGTCATCGGTGGCGAGGCGGCCCGCAAGGCGCGGCGGCAGGGCCTGTACGCGGGCTACGTCCTCTTCCTCGGTGCCCTCGTCTACGGGTTCCCCATCGTGCAGGCGGTCTTCCGCACCTCCGACGCCAGGTCCCTCGGCGAGCAGCTGCGCTCCCCTGTCGCGGTCGTCCTGCTCGTCGCGTCGGTCGTCGCGCTGCTCGGGGCCGTCGTCTTCGCCGGCCGGTTCCGGGGTCCGGTCGTGCCGCCGATGCCGTGGATCGACCTCGTCCTGCCGGCACCCCTCGACCGCGCGCTCGCCCTGCGGCGGTGGTGGCGCTACGCCTCGGTCGGCGGCCTGTTCGTCGGTGCGCTGAGCGGTCTGACCCTGGGCGCCGGCCTGGCCTTCGCCCACCTCGCCGGGGTCGCGACTGTTGCCGTGACGACCCTGGCCGGAACCGCCCTGGGCGTGCTCGCGACCCGGCTGTGGCTGTGGTCGCAGGTGCGCTCGTGGCCCGGCCCCGACCGTGGCCTCGGCCTGCTGTGGCGGGTGACCGACGCCCTGCGCGAGCTGCACGCCGAGTCGCTGAGGACCCACTCGGCCAACACCTCGACGATGGCCGGCTCGGCCCTCACCGGGAACCTCCGCACCGCGCGGCTGGCGCTGACGCGGCCCGTGCGGCACGGCCGGTCGGCACGGCTGCGACCCGGTGGACCGTTCACCGTGCTCGTACGTCGCGACCTGCTGGGGCTGCGCCGGACGCCCGGCGCCTTCCTGTCCGGCCTGGGCCTCAGCCTCCTCGGCGGCGCGATCGTCACGTGGGCCTTCACCCAGCCGGCGGCGCCGAGCATCGCGGCGACGATCGGCCTCCTGCCGCTCTACCTCGGCTTCGGTGCCTGGGCGGAGGGTCTGCGGCTGCAGGCCGACAACGTCGGGACGCCCTCGCTCCTCGGCACGGGCGAGCTCACCGAGGCGGGCGCGCACGTCGTGCTGCCGACCGTGCTCACGGTCCTCGTCCTCGGCGGCTGGGCCGGGGTGGCCGCCGCGCTCGGCTCGCTCCCGGCCAGCGCGGTGCTGTCGCTGTGGCTCGTCCTCGTGCTCGTCACGGCCGGCAACGTGCTGGCCGCCTTCCGCGGCTCCCCGACGTTCATGCTGCGGCCACAGACGGTCATCGCCTGGTACGCGATGCCCGCGCTCGTCGTCGTCGTGCTGGGATCCCTCGTCGCGGTGCTGACGAAGGCCGGCCGCTACACCTGGCTCTCGGTCGTCAGCTGGCTCGTCTACGTCGTGCTGGCGTGGGCCGTCGCGAGGGTGCGTCGCCTCACCTACCTGCATCGCGCCTGACATCGACCGGGTCGCCCGCGACCCGGCCACTCGCTAGGTTCGGGCCCATGACGGACCTGCGCACCCGTGACGCGACGCGCGACGACCTGCCGGCCATCCTGCGCATCCGGAGCCGGTCGTTCGGTCCGCTCGGCGCCGAGGGCGACGGCTGGTGGGAGCGCGTCGCGGCCGAGACCCTGGGCGGGCGCATGGTCGTCGTGACCGACGACACGGGTACCGTCGTGGGCTCCGGTCGGATCCGCCCGTTCCACCAGGCCTGGGGCGGCCGGCACCTGCCGATGGGCGGCGTCGCCGGCGTCTACGTCGAACCGAGCGCCCGCGGCCGCGGCGTCGCCACGACGCTGACGCGCGCGCTCGTGGCGCGGATGGGCGAGCTCGGCGACGTCGTGTCCTGCCTCTTTCCCACCGCACCGGCGCTGTACCGGCGCTCGGGCTACGAGGTCGGCGGCGTGCAGTCGCGCACGACGCTGGCCTCGCACCTCGTCCGCGCCCTCGGTTCGGCCGCCCACGGCCGACGCGTCCGGTCTGCCACGCCCGGGGACGCCCGCGCCCTCGAGGCCCTGACCCGCACGGCCCAGGCCCGGCACGGGCAGAGCGGACCGATGGCGCCGAGCGCCGGGACGTTCCGACGGATGATCGAGCAGGACGAGCTGATCACGTACGTCGTGGGGCACGACGCTGGCGGCGGGGAACCCACGGGGTTCGTCGCCTACGACCTGTCGGCCGAGGCCGCGACCGTCGAGCACCTCGTCGCCGCGGACGCCCCGACGGCTGCGGCGCTGTGGGGCATCGTCGGGTCGGGGTCGTCGGCCGTGCCGACGGTGCACACCCACCTCGACCCCCGCGACCCCGTGCTCCTCGCCCTCACCGGGCTGCCGGAGACACAGGTGCACCAGGTGCCCTGGATGGCCCGCGTCATCGACCTCGCCGGTGCGTTCGCGGCACGTGGGTTCCCGCCGCTCACGACCGCGGCGGTCGACCTCGCCGTGTCCGACGCCGACGCGCCCGCCAACGCCGGCGTGTGGCGTCTCGCCGTGGACGGCGGTGCCGGAACCGCGACCCGCCTCGCCGACGGGTCCGGCGAGCCGGAGATGTCGGCCGACCTGGAGTCGTCGGTTCCCCGCGTGGGCCCCCAGGGCCTCGCCGCCTTGTGGTGCGGCTGGTCGACGTCGCGGCTGCGCCTCGCCGGGCTGCTCGAGGGTGGCTCACCCGCCGACGACGCCGCCCTCGACGCGGTCTTCGCCGCGGCGCCCTACATCACCGAGTACTTCTGACCCGCGGCGCCGCCCATCACCGGGTACTTCCCAGCCGCGGCGCCGCCCATCACCGAGCACTTCCCAGCCGCGGCGCCGCCCATCACCGGGTCGAGCGGCCGGAGCGAGCGCGGCTCGTCGCCGCTGAAGCGGCGTTTCGGGCGTTCGTTCCGGCCGCTCGGCCCGGAGGACCGAGGGACGTCGACGGGTGGTGGCGCGTCAGGTCCGCGGGCCGGCGCCGGGCTCCCGAACGGCGGGCAACGCGAGGAGCGCGACGCCGCACAGGACCCCGACGACGAGCAGGGAGTGCAGCACGCCGACGTGGTCGCCGAGGAAGCCGAGCAGCGGCGGGCCGGCGAGGAACGCGGTGTAGCCGATCGTCGAGACGACGCTCATGCGCGCGGCCGCACGGCGCGGGTCGTCCGCGGCGGCGCTCATGCCGACCGGGAAGCCGAGGCTCGCGCCGACGCCCCAGACAGCGGCGCCGACGAAGGCAAGCACGGGGCCGCCGAGGACGACGAGGACGCAGCCGACGACGGCCGAGACGAAGAGGACACGCAGCACGGGCAGACGACCCCGGTCGTCGAGGAAGCGGGTGCCGAGGACCCGTCCGGCGGTCATCGCGCTGAGGAAGACGGCGAAACCGATGACGCCGACCCACCGGGGCAGGCCGTAGCCCTCCGAGAGCGCGACGCCGACCCAGTCGTTGGCCGTGCCCTCGGTGAAGGCGGCGGCGAGGACGACGACCCCGATGAGCAGGGTGCGCGGCTCGCGCCAGGCCGCGGCGATCCCGGCCTTCTCCTTGACCTCCTCGCCGTGCTCGTCGACCTCCACCGACCGCGGCAGGAAGGCGCGGAGGAACCAGGGCGTCACGACGACGAGGAGCACGACGACACCGAACAGGTGGACGAGGATCGACACGTGCAGCGCCGAGAGGCCGGCACCGACGAGGGCGCTGACGACGGTGCCGCCGCTGAACACAGCGTGGAAGTGCGGCATGATCGCCCGGCCGAGGAGACGCTCGACGGAGGCCCCCTCGAGGTTCATGCTGACGTCGAAGACGCCGGTGCCGATGCCGACGAGGAAGAGCCCGGCCATGACGAGGTCGCGCTCGTGGACTGCGGTCACGCCGAGGCCGACGCCGAGCAGCCCGACGCCCTGCACGAGGGCCGCGCCGAGCAGCGTCCGGGCGGCGCCCAGGTGGTGCACGATCCAGCCGGACAGCGGCAGGCCGAGCACGGAGCCCAGCGAGGCCGCGAGCAGGGTCAGTCCGAGCTGCCCGGCGGACAGGTCCAGCTCGTGCTTGAGGTCCGGGACGCGTGAGGCGAAGGCGGCGAACGCCGCGCCGTTGAGCGCGAACGCGGTGAACACCGCCGTGCGCGCGGTGCGCACGACGCTCAACTCGGAGCTTCCGACGCCGGTCATCGACCCAGCCTCTCATCCCTGTCGACAGCATGGTCGAATCGATTCGACTCGAATCGTTTCGATAGCATGCCGCCCATGGCACCCGTCGGTCAAGCCCGCCCCACGCTCCGCGATGTCGCCGAGCGCGCCGGCGTCTCGGTGTCGACGGCCTCCCTGGTGTTCAGCGGCAAGGGCCCGGTGGCCGAGGCGACGGCGCGGAGGGTCCGGGAGGCGGCGGCACGGCTGGGCTTCACCGGCCCGAACCCGCTCGCGTCCTCGCTGCGCCAGGGGCGCGCCGGCGCCGTCGGCGTCCTCGTCGAGGGCCGCCTGCGCACCGCCTTCCGCGACCCGTTCGGGATCGCCGTCCTCGACGGCCTCGCCGAGGTGCTGGAGTCGGTGCCGACCGGCATGCTCCTGCTCGGCCAGCCGTCCGACGACCTCGACGCGGTCGTGCAGCAGCTGTCGGGGCTCGCGCTCGACGCCGTCGTCTTCTCACTCTGCGGCCCCGGCGAGCACCCGGCCGTCGCGCACCTCGCCTCGCGCGGCATCCCGATGTTCAGCACCGGCGTGCCGAGCGACCGCCGCATCACCCAGGTCCGCGTCGACGAGCGCGCCGCCGGCGCCGAGGTGGCCCGGCACGTCCGCGATCTCGGGCACCGACGCGTGGCCCACGTGGCCATGCCGTTGACCCCCGGCAGTCACGCCGGGCCCGTGCCGGACTCGGAGGTGTCGACGCGCCACGTGGCGATCGCGTCGACGGGCCGGCTGCTCGGGTTCCGTGACGTCTTCGGTCCGGACGCGGAGGCGCTCCAGACCGGTGACGGCTCCTCCGTCGAGGGTGGGATCGTCGCCGGGGGTGCCCTGCTCGACCGGCCGGCGCGCCGGCGGCCGACCGCGGTCGTGTGCCAGTCGGACGTCATCGCGGCCGGCGTCGTCATCGCCGCGGAGGAGCTGGGCCTGGCGGTACCGGACGACCTGTCGGTCACCGGGTTCGACGGCGTCGACCTGCCGTGGCTGCCGCACCGCCTCACGACGATGGACCAGCAGGGCCGCGAGAAGGGCAAGGTCCTCGGTGACCTCGTGCGGCGTCGCCTCGAGGGCCGTCGGGTGCGCAGCGTGACCCAGCCGGTGACCCTCCGCGTCGGCACGACGACCGCTCCGCCGCGCTGACGCCCCTCGCCAGGTCGGCAGCCGGACAGAGGGACACCCCGCGTACCTGGAAGAGCCCTCCTACCCTTGCTGCATTCCTGCCCTGGGGGAGTTCGGAGAGGTACCACCACGCGGGGTGCCGGCGGCCAGTGTATGCCGCGCCGTCGGTCAGCCGGAAATCCGGTCGGGCGACGTGCCGGTGGAGGTCGTGGCGGCCACGAGCGGCCCGGCGGCGGTGGGCGACGAGGCGCGACCGCCGATTTCATCCGCACCGGCCTCCTCCGGTAGCCTCCCCCACGGAGGATTCGCATAGTGGCCTAGTGCGCACGATTGGAAATCGTGTTGGGATAAAACCCTCGGGGGTTCAAATCCCCCATCCTCCGCCAACACGAACGGCCCCCGCCGCGCTCTGCGCGGTGGGGGCCGTTCGTGTATGCGGAGTCCCGCGGGATGTGGGAGCAGCCGGAGCGACGCGGAGGCGACGGCTCCCCCATCCCCCGCCACGCGACCACATGGCGCGTTGTCGTGGCCGTGCAGCGACCCCGACCGCGACTCGCGACCACATGGCGCGTTGTCGTGGCCGTGCCGCGACCCCGACCGCGACTCGCGACCACATGGCGCGTTGTTGCGGCCGACGACTGGCGCAGTGCCCGCGGAAGGTCTGCGCGCGGTCGTCGACGCCGAGATGGACGCGTGGGCGCGCGAGCATGGACTGGGCGACCTCGACCTCGTCGTGGCGCACAGCCACGCCCACGGTGACCACGTCGCCGGTGACGCCGCCTTCGCCGACCGGCCGCGCACGACGGTCGTCGGGCACGACACGGCGGCCGTCCACGCCTTCTTCGGGCTCGCGGCCGAAGAGCCCGACGCGGCGGTGCCGTTCGACCTCGGCGGGCGCCTCGTTGACGTGCTGCCGATTCCCGGCCACCACGCCTCCTCGGTCGCCTTCCACGACCGGGCGACGGGGCTGCTGCACACCGGTGACACCGTCTACCCGGGCCGGCTCTACGTCGACGACCCGGCGGCGATGGCGGCCTCCCTCGACCGGCTCGTCACGTTCGCCGAGCGCGAGGGGGTGCACCACGTGCTCGGCTGCCACGTCGAGATGATGCGTCGGCCCGGCCGCGACTACCCGCTCGGCTGCCGGTACCAGCCGGACGAGCCGTCGCCGTTCCTGACCGTGGAGCAGCTGGAGCGCGTCCGTGACGGCTGGGCGAGGTCCGGCGGACGCCCGGGCACCCACCGCCTCGACGACGTCGTCCTCTGCATCGGCAGCGGCCGGAGCGTCACCTGGCCGCTGCTCGCCCGCGCCTACCTCGAGCGCATCACGGACGCCGCGCGTCAGCTGACCTGAGACCCCTTTGCCGCGTCCGGCCCGGTGCTGGAAGCATCGGCCCATGACGCTCGCCGCCCTGTACGGACGCTCCCTCCTCAAGGAGACCGACCTGACGCCCGAGGAGTTCCGGGCGCTGCTCGACCTCGCCGCGAACCTCAAGGCGGCCAAGCGTGAGCGACGCGAGCCGCGCCACCTGACCGGCCTCAACATCGCGCTGCTCTTCGAGAAGACCTCGACGCGCACCCGGTGCGCGTTCGAGGTGGCCGCTGCGGACCAGGGCGCGAGCACGACCTACCTCGACCCGAGCGGCTCGCAGATGGGCCACAAGGAGTCGGCCAAGGACACCGCACGCGTCCTCGGCCGCTTCTACGACGGCATCGAGTACCGCGGCGCGGGCCAGGACGTCATCGAGACCCTGTCGGCACACGCCGGTGTGCCGGTGTGGAACGGGCTCACCGACGACTGGCACCCGACGCAGTCGCTGTGCGACGCCCTGACGATGCGCGAGCACGCCGGCAAGCCCGAGTCCGAGACCGCGTACGCGTTCGTCGGCGACGCGAGGTTCAACATGGGCAACTCGCTGCTGGTCACCGGCGCGATGCTCGGCATGGACGTGCGCATCGTGGCGCCCCGGTCGCTGTGGCCCTCGGACGCCGTCGTGGCCATTGCGCGGAGGTACGCCGCGGACACCGGCGCACGCGTCACCCTGACCGAGGACGTCGCCGAGGGTGTGCGCGGCGTGGACTTCCTCCACACCGACGTGTGGGTGTCGATGGGCGAGCCCGCCGAGGTGTGGGCGCAGCGGATCCACCTGCTCGCGCCGTACCAGGTCAACGCCGAGATGCTCGCCCTCACCGGCAACCCATCCGTGCGGTTCATGCACTGCCTGCCGGCCTTCCACGACCTCGACACGAAGGTGGGCCAGGACGTCCACGAGCGCTTCGGGCTCAAGGAGCTCGAGGTGACCGACGACGTGTTCGAGTCCCCGGCGTCGGTCGTCTTCGACCAGGCCGAGAACCGGATGCACACGATCAAGGCGCTCATGGTCGCCACGCTGGCCCGTCTCGACGCCTGACGTTCACGCGGCGGCGGTGGTGCCGTTCCCGGGCGGTGCGGGAGAACGACAGGCATGCACCTCTCACGCACCCCTGTCGTGGCGGCCGTCGCCGCCGCCCTCCTCACGATCCCCGCGGTGGCCTCTGCCGCGACCACGACGACCGACGTCCCGTCCGGCCAGCACAAGGAGGGCCACCTCTCCTTCGCCGTCATCGGCGACGTGCCGTACGGCGCTGCGCAGGTCGCGGCCTTCCCGCGCTGGGTGGACCAGATCAACGCGACGCCCGGGCTGTCCTTCACGGTCCACGTCGGGGACATCAAGAACGGCTCCTCCGCGTGCACCGACGAGTACTTCGGCATGATCCGCACCCAGTTCGACCGGTTCACGATGCCGCTGCTCTACACCCCGGGCGACAACGAGTGGACCGACTGCCACCGCACCACCAACGGCACGTACAACCCGCTCGAGCGTCTCTCCGCGATCCGCAGGACCTTCTTCCCGGTGCCCGGACGCACCCTCGGCGCCGACCCGATGACCGTCGACTCGCAGGTCGCACAAGGGATTCCCGAGAACGTGTCGCTGCGCCGCCAGGGCGTCGAGCTGGCAACACTGCACGTCGTCGGCAGCAACGACGGCCTCCTGCCCTGGCCCGAGCTCGGGTTCACGAGCCCGACGGCCGCGCAGGTGGCCGAGGAGGGCGCCCGCATGGACGCCGCCGTGGCCCAGGTGCGCGAGGCGTTCGCGTCGGCCCGCCGGCGCCACGACCGCGCCGTGGCGCTCTTCACCCAGGCCGACATGTTCGACCCGACCTACGACGTCACGTGGGGCGACGACTCGGCCTTCCAGCCGCTCGTGCGCGAGCTCGTCGCCCAGTCGCGCGACTTCGACGGCGAGGTCTACCTCTTCAACGGCGACAGCCACGTGTACAACGCCGACCACCCGCTCGCGGCCGGGTCCCCGTGGCTCGACTCCTACGGGGTCGACGGGTCGGCGCCGAACCTGACCCGCATCACCGTCGACGGGTCGAGCAACAACAAGGACTTCCTCGTGGTGACCGTCGCCCGCCCGGGTGCCGAGCACGTCCTGACCTGGCGGCGCATGCCCTACACGTCCTGAGCCGAGGGGCGCGGCCCGACCGTCAGCCTCAGCCGTCGGTGACGGTGACGGTCGGGCAGGGCGGCAGCGTCGACGTGGGCGTCGGGGCGGCAGGCGTCGGACCGAAGGCCTGCCACGCGTCGCCCACGACGAGGTCGACGGTGTCGCCCTTGCGCTTGTCGTTCACGTACGTCGCCTTGGGCACGTACTGCTTGAGCAGCCGCGCCGAGTCGGCCCCCTCGGGCCCGAAGCGGATCTGGGCGACGCCCTTGACGGTGGCGTTCTTCGGGTCGTTGGCGACGGCCTTGACCGAGAACCCGCGCTTGTCGGCGCCCTTGGCGACAGCCGCGGCGAGGCCGCGGCGGCTCGTCGCGTTGTAGACGTTGAGGCTGACGTCGCGCGGCTGGAGCAGGTCGGTGGCCGGCTCGGTGCTGCACGGCCCGGCCTTGGGCTCGGAGGCGCGCCAGTAGCTCGACGCGTAGTAGAACGCGCCGGCGAGCGCCAGCAGGACGACCGCGATGACGACGGTCGACCGACGCCGGCGCCGCACCCGGTAGGTGCCGCCGCCCCCGTCGTCTGCGACGTCCGTCATCCGGTCTCCTTGTCCTCGGCGAGGTCCTCGGCACGCGCACCCGGTGGTGCGCGTGTGTCAGGAGAGTACGAGGACTCGGGCGTGAAGGACAGGTCTCTGCTGGAGTGCCGCGCGAAGAGCCCGGTGCAGGCCGTCCTCGAGGTACAGCTCGCCGTTCCACTCGACGCAGTGCGGGAACAGGTCCCCGTAGAAGGTCGAGTCGTCGGCGAGCAGCCCGCGCAGGTCGAGGGTGCTCTTGGTGGTGATGAGCTCGCCGAGCTGGACGACGCGCGGCGGGACGTTCGACCAGTCCTTCGTCGTCTCGAGTCCGTGGTCCGGGTACGGGCGGGAGTCGCCGACGGCCTTGAAAATCACCGGGCCAGCATAGACAGCGAACTCGTGGGCGCGCCGACTAGAGTTCCCGTCGTGAGCGGGTCACCGAACGAGGCCACGACCGGCACCGACCGGACCGACCGGAACGCCCAGACCGACCAGATCGACGAGATCCGGGCGGGCTACGCGTTCGAGGGCAGCGTGCTCCGGCTCGGTGCCGCCGTCGTCGACGGTACGGCCCATGCGGACGCCCCGGTGCAGGTCCCGCTCAGCGTGCTCAACCGGCACGGCCTCGTCGCGGGCGCCACCGGCACCGGCAAGACCAAGACGCTGCAGCTCATGGCCGAGCAGCTGTCCGACGCCGGCGTTCCGGTGTTCCTCGCCGACCTCAAGGGTGACCTGTCCGGCATCGCCACCCCGGGCGAGGGCGGCGACAAGATCACGGCGCGCGCCGCCGACGTCGGCATGCAGTGGGAGCCGAAGAGCTACCCGAGCGAGTTCTACACCCTCGGCGGCAAGGGCACCGGCATACCGGTCCGGGCCACGATCACGGGGTTCGGCCCGACGCTGCTGTCCAAGGTCCTCGGCCTCAACGACACCCAGGAGAGCAGCCTCGGGCTGGTCTTCCACTACGCCGACAAGAACGGTCTGGCGCTGCTCGACCTCAAGGACCTGCGGGCCGTCATCACGCACCTCACCTCCGACGACGGCAAGGCCGACCTCAAGGAGCTCGGCGGCCTGTCCAGCGCCACGGCGGGCGTCATCCTGCGCGACCTCATCGCCTTCGAGGACCAGGGCGCCGGGGACTTCTTCGGCGAGCCGGAGTTCGACACCGCGGACCTGCTGCGCGTCGGCGCCGACGGCCGCGGCATCGTCTCCTGCCTCGAGCTGCCGCAGGTGCAGGACCGGCCGCAGCTGTTCTCGACGTTCCTCATGTGGCTGCTCGCCGACCTCTTCCACGAGCTGCCCGAGGAGGGCGACGTCGACAAGCCGAAGCTCGTCTTCTTCTTCGACGAGGCCCACCTGCTGTTCGAGGACGCGAGCAAGGCCTTCCTCCAGGCCATCGAGCAGACGGTCCGGCTCATCCGGTCCAAGGGCGTCGGAGTCTTCTTCGTGACGCAGTCGCCCAAGGACGTGCCGGCCGGCGTCCTCGCCCAGCTCGGCAACCGCGTCCAGCACGCGCTGCGCGCCTTCACCCCCGACGACGCCAAGGCCCTCAAGCAGGCCATCGCCACGTACCCGCACACGGCGTACGACATGGAGACGCTGCTGACGAGCCTCGGCATCGGGGAGGCCGTGGTCACGGTGCTGTCCGACCGGGGTGTGCCGACGCCGGTGGCGTGGACGCGCATGAAGGCACCGAACTCGCTCATGGACCCCTCGCCGCAGGCCACGCTCGACGCCGTCGTGACCGCCTCGCCGTTGCGGGCCAAGTACGCGGACGTCCTCGACCGCGAGTCCGCCTACGAGCTGTCTCTTATACACATCTGACGCTGCCGACGACGGA
>NZ_JBPGXG010000060.1:0-25321 GCF_056755255.1 Monashia sp. HAY1-5C
TCCGTCGTCGGCAGCGTCAGATGTGTATAAGAGACAGGTCGCGAGGGGTGGCGCCCGCCTGCTCCCGCCCACGCATCCGGGACACGTGAGGACCGGCTCCGAGCCGGCCGCAGGAACGACGGACGGTCCGAAGTATTGCTTTTGTGACCATTTCGTGTCTCGGAAACGCGGAATGTCGCCTTGACGCGCTGCCGACCTCGGCAGCATGACGCTGCCGAGACGGGTGGCGTCAGCGGTTCCGGGCGGGGCGTCGCCGCGCCGCGACGTCGAGGGCGCTCGTGAGCAGTGCGACCGCGACGATGGCGGCGGCGACGCGCAGCGCGAGCCCGGCGTCAGGCGGCGTCGAGGCGAAGAAGACCGTGCCGACGAGCGCGATGCCGGCCGCGGTGCCGATGCGCTGGCCGGTCTGCAGCAGGCCGCCCGCGGTGCCCGCCCGCGCAACCGGGACGTCGGCCACGGTGAGGGTCACGTTCGGGGAGATGACGAACCCGCTGCCGATCCCGGCCACGAGGAGCGGTCCGGCGAGGGACCAGCCCGACGCGCCTCCGGTCACGGTCGTCAGCACGACGTCCGAGGCCACCAGCCCGATGAGCACGATGACGAGACCGGCGGTCACGAGCGAACGCCCCCACCGTGACACGAGCCGCCCGCCCACCGCGGAGGTGATCGCCGACCCCGCGGCGAAGGGCGTGACCGCGAGACCGGCGAGGAGCGGTGAGTAGCCGAGCGCCTGCTGGAAGTGGATCGTGAGCACGAAGAAGATGCCCGTGAAACCGGCGAAGTAGAGCGTGCCCACCGCCGCACCGGCGGCATAGCCCGGCACCCTGAAGAGGAGCAGGTCGACGACCGGCTCGCGGCCGCGGCGGCTCTCGCGGCGCTCCCAGGCGAGGAACAGCGCCAGCAGGAGGGTCCCGGCGACCGCCACCCACCACGGCACCGCCGCGGAGGTGCGGCCCGTCTCGACGACGGGCAGCAGGAGGCAGAGGACGGCCGCGCCGAGCAGGAGGACGCCGACCGGGTCGAGCTCCAGGCGACGGCTGCGGTGCCGCGGCGGCGGGTCGGGCAGCCAGCGCCTCGCGAGCAGGACGGCGGCAAGCGCGACAGGGAGGTTGACGAAGAAGATCCAGCGCCAGCCGTGCTCCGGTCCCAGGCGGTCGAGGATGAGGCCACCGGTCAGTGGACCGACGGCGGTGGAGATGCCGATCGTTGCCCCGAGAAGGCCGAAGGCCCGGCCCCGCTCGGCGCCTCGGAACAGCTGTTGGATCAGCCCCGACACCTGCGGGTTGAGGATGCCGCCGGCCGCCCCCTGGACGAGCCGCGCGAACACGAGCAGGGCACTCGTGGGCGCCAGACCGCAGGCAAGGCTGGACAGCCCGAACAGGACGACACCGACGAGGAACACCGTGCGCCGGCCGAGGGCGTCACCGAGCCGGCCGGACGGCACGAGCGTCAGCCCGAAGGTGAGGGCGTAGCCCGAGACGACCCACTGCAGCTCGCTCGACGATGCATCCAGCCCCGCCCGGACGGAGGGCAGGGCGACGTTGACGATGCTGACGTCGAGCAGCGTCATGAAGCCGGCGACGAGGCACACCCACAGGGCCTTCCACCGCCGCGGGTCGGGCCCGTCGGCGTCGTAACCGCGTCCTCCGGGGAGGGATGAGTCGGGGGCCGGCGGGGACGTCACCACGGGCCCGTACCCGGGGCGGCGGCGAGGCCCGCACGTCGTCCCACCGGGCGGATGCCCCCGTGGCGTCAGGTCAGGGCGATGACGACGACGCCGACGAGCGCGGCGACTCCGAGCACCAGTGTCGCCGCGGCGGCTCGGGCGAGAGCCGGTCCGGGCGCCGGCGCGGAGGGGCCGGCCGGGACGTCGCCGCCGCCCGTGGCGCGGACCGTGGCGTCCGCCTGGCGGTACCGACGTCGGGCCGTCACGGCCAGGTCGAGGCTCCAGACGAGCCCGAGGACGCAGGTGACCTCACCCCACGCGCCGAGGTGTGGGGGCAGGACGCGCATCCCCACGAGGGAGCCGACCGCCACCGACAGCGCGGTGCGCCGCCACGCCAGTGAGGTGCGTTCCGGCTGCAGCCCCCCACGCACGGGTGGGTCCGGCGTCGTCACAGCAGCAGGCCGACGACGACGGCCAGGGCGACGAGGCCGAGCATGAGGGCGATCGGCAGCTTGAGGCCCGAGGAGGGCAGCGGTGTCCGGCGCCGTACGGCGCGTTCGGTGCGAGTCCAGGACAACCACGCCTGCGCCGTCGCCGCGACTCCCGCGACGACGAGGACGACCGCGATCGAGGCCCGCAGCCACCCCGTCAACGGCACCTGCAGGGCCTCGACCGCCAGACCCCCGGCGATGAAGGCCAACGCGGTCCGGATCCACGCGAGGAAGGTCCGCTCGTTGGCCAGGCTGAAGCGCGGGTCCGGCTCGTCACCCTCGCCGTAGACGGACCGGGGGAAGCGGTCTCGCGGGTCGCGGTCCGGACGCACGGGCCCTCCTCGGTCGGCTCGCCGGGTCCGGGCTGTGCCGCTCGGTCGGCGCGGTCGTGCCGGCGAGGCGCCGGCGGGTCCACCCGATCATCTCGCGGGGTGGGGCGAGCGGCGCCCCGGGATGCATCCTGACCGCAGCCGGCCGTGTGGTCACCGGGACGACGGACGCCTCGGGAGCAGGCGGCGGGCCAGGCCTCGTGTCGGCGGCTCGCGCACCGGCCCGCGGGTCGGCACCGCCGCCCGTTCCCGGGCGTCCGTGAGTTCCTGCAGCGCCCACAGCGCGTCGCTGATGAGCGAGCCGTACACCGGCCACTGGCCCGGGTCGTCGAGCGGGGTGCGTCGCACCTCGTCGCGCAGCCCGAGGAGAACGTCCTCGGCGTGAGCCGCCGCGGCGTCGAAGGCCTCGTCGGCGTCGGGGTCCCGGTGCCCGAAGCGCTCCAGGGCGTGGGCCGTCGCCCGCAGCGCGCCGGCGTACCGGGTCAGGAACGTCGCGGAGGGGACCGGCTGTGCCCGGTCGGGGTTGGCGGCCTCGACCAGGGTGCGCGCCACGCCGGTCAGGTGCCAGAGGCAGTGTCGCAGGGCCGTGACGGTCTCCGCGTAGCCCTCCCAGTCGACGGTGGCCGGCCGCAGGGACGCGCGCGGGTTGAGCCGCGTGCTCTCGCGTCCGGTCTCGATCTCCTCGACGACGCGGGGCGCCGTGTCGCTGATCGCGTTGCCGCGCCGGTACCAGCGGCGTGCCGCGTCGGCGTCCCAGTCGCCCTCGAGGCCCGCCGCGACGTCGCCGAGCAGCTCGCGCACCTGCCGGGCCAGGCTCGAGACCCGTTGCCGGGGCCTGGTCAGGTGCAGGGGGCTGAGCACGAGGGCGTTGGTCATCACTCCGATGACGCCGCCGGCCACCGTCTCGACGACCGTCAGGTACGTGAAGCGCGCGTCGGTGCCACCGGCCGTGAGCAGGGACAGCAGCACCATCGCGGGCACCTGGGAGCCGTGCGAACCGAGGCGGGACCAGCGGCTGATGACGAGCGCCACGAGCGTCACCCCGAAGACCGTCCACCACGTGGCGCCGAACCACGTCGCCGCGAGCCACGCAGCACCGAGGCCGAGCACGACCGCTGCGACCCGCTGAGCGCTGCCGGCGATGGAGCGGACCATGGTGCGGTCGACGACGAGCAGGGCAGCCATCGGCGCGTAGAACGGGATCGGACTGTGCAGCACGTGCAGGGCGAACTGCCACGCCAGGACGGCTGCCAGCGACGCCTTGAGCAAGAGCAGCAGAGCATCTCGCTCCGGCCCGGGGCGGCGCAGGGCGGTGCCGAACGCCCGGGCACGGAGGCGGGCATCCGTGCGCCAGTCACCCATCGGCGGCCGGAGGGTCGGCAGAGATCAGGGCAGGAGGGCGGTGCGGCATCAGACATCCTCGCGAGGGTGGGCCCGGTCCGTGGTTGCTGAGGCCAGCGACCATACCCGCCGGCCCGGGTGCTTGCGCCGACAGCCCAGCCCTCGCGTCGGAACGGGCCCGGAGCTCCCGCGTCGCATAGCCTTGCGCTGTGGCACAAATCGGACAGCCACGGGCGAGCCCGGCGGACCGAGCGGCGCGGCAGGGTGCCTGGCTCTTCCTGCTGGCGGGGCTGCTCGCCGTCCTCGCCATCGCGCTCGACTCCGGCCGTGGCGAGATCCTGCTCGTCGTCGCGGGTCTCGACCTTCTCGCAGCGTCCCTGTGCCTCTGGTTGCCGTGGCGACGATGGCCGGTGACGCGGATCGCGTGGCTGTCCCTGCTCGCCTTCCTCGTGCTCGCGGTGTCGACGTGGGCGTTCGAGGGCCAGCCGGGCGGCACGATCCCGTTCTACGTCCTGACCTTCGTCTGGCTCGGGCTGCACCAGCCTCCGACCGTGGTGGCCTGGGCCGCTGTCCCGGCGGCCGTCTCCTACCTCGGCGGCCTCCTGGCCGCGGGCGCTCCTGCGAACGTCGTCGGGGGCAGCATCGTCGTCATCCCCGTCCTCGTGGCCGTGGGCCGCGTCATCGCCCGGAGCATGTACGACCTGCGCGAGAGCCAGCGGCTCCTGCAGTCCCAGGAGCAGTGGCGGGCGGCGATGACGGCCACCCTCGCGCACGACATCCGCTCGCCCCTCACCTCCATCACCGGTGCGCTGGAGATCGTCTCCGACGACCCGGGCACCCCCGTCGCACTGGGGCGCCTCCTCGACTCCGCGAGCAGGCAGGCCGAACGGATCACCCGGCTCGCGGGCGACCTGCTCGACCTGGAACGCATCGACCAGGGGCGGCTGCGGCTCGAGCTCACCGACGTCGACGTGCCCGCCCTCGCCGACCGGGTCGCCGGCCTGACCGACCCCAGGCAGGTGCGCGTCGAGGTGCCGCAGGGGCTCCAGGTCCACGCGGACCGTGGCCGGCTCGAGCAGATCCTCGTCAACCTCACCAACAACGCCCTGCGGCACGGCTCGGGACCGGTCGTCATCAGTGCGCACGACGAGTCCGGCGTCGTGACGCTCTCGGTGCGCGACCACGGGCCGGGGGTCGCCCCCGAAGCGGCCGCCAGGTTGTTCACCCGGCTCGCCGAGGGCCGGCCGGACACCGACTCGGTGGGGCTCGGGCTCTGGATCGTGCGCATGCTCACCGAGGCGCACGGCGGCGAGGTCTCCCACGAGAACTGCGACCCCGGGGCGGTCTTCCACGTGCGCCTGCCACAGCGCTGAGGCCCCATCGCGCGGCTGGGGCCCCGCCACCGTCACTCGTCGCACTCGTCCGCCGGCTTCGGACGGTGACGTGGCTCGACCTCGGACGACGGTGCCCTCGCTCCCGGTCGGGAACGAGGGCACCGGAGGTCAGCGAACCTGGGTCAGAGTTATGTCCGCCTTCGGGGGCGTGAGCACACGCTGGAGCACTGGACACACGGTGGTCAGTCGACACGACGGGAGCGGGATGCCCGGGGCCGCGGCAGGGAAAGGCCGAACGCGGGCCCCGTCCGGGACCCGCGTTCGGCAAAGCGCTTGCGTCAGAACGACATTTGCGTGCTGAACCGACTGATGTCAGATGTCGAAGTACATCTCGAACTCGTGCGGGTGCGGACGGAAGCGGATCGGGTCCACCTCGTTCTTGCGCTTGTACTCGATCCAGGCGGCGATGAGGTCCTCGGTGAAGACGTCGCCCTGGAGCAGGTACTCGTGGTCGGCCTCGAGGGCGTCGAGCACCTCCGGCAGCGAGCCGGGCACCTGGTCGATGGCGGCGTGCTCCTCGGGCGGCAGCTCGTAGAGGTCCTTGTCCACCGGCTCCGGCGGCTCGATGCGGTTCTTGATGCCGTCGAGGCCGGCCATGAGCTGGGCCGCGAAGGACAGGTACGGGTTGGCCGACGGGTCCGGCACGCGGAACTCGATGCGCTTGGCCTTGGGCGAGGTACCGGTGATCGGGATGCGCACGCAGGCCGAACGGTTACGGGCGGAGTACACGAGGTTCACGGGAGCCTCGTAGCCCGGAACGAGGCGGTGGTAGCTGTTGATCGTCGGGTTCGTGAATGCGAGCAGCGACGGGGCGTGCTTGAGCAGGCCGCCGATGTACCAGCGGGCCAGGTCCGAGAGGCCGCCGTAGCCGCGCTCGTCGTAGAAGAGCGGCTCGCCGTCCTTCCACAGGGACTGGTGCGTGTGCATGCCCGAGCCGTTGTCACCGAAGAGCGGCTTCGGCATGAACGTCGCGGTCTTGCCGGCGGCCCACGCCTGGTTCTTGACGACGTACTTGAACTTCATGATGTCGTCGCCGGAGTGGAGCAGCGTGTTGAACCTGTAGTTGATCTCCATCTGGCCGGCGGTGCCGACCTCGTGGTGACTGCGCTCGACGTTGAGACCGACCTCCTTGAGCTGGAGGCACACCTGATCGCGGAAGTCCGCGAAGTGGTCGACGGGGGAGACGGGGAAGTACCCGCCCTTGTAGCGGGTCTTGTACGCCTTGTTGCCGCCCTCCTCCTCACGACCGGTGTTCCAGGCAGCCTCGATGGAGTCGATGTAGTAGTAGCCGGCGTTCTGCTTGGTCTCGAAGCGCACGTCGTCGAAGACGTAGAACTCCGCCTCGGCGCCGAAGTAGGCGGTGTCGGCGATGCCCGTCGACTTGAGGTACTCCTCGGCCTTGCTCGCGATGTTGCGCGGGTCGCGGCTGTAGCGCTCGTCGGTGAACGGGTCGAGGATCGAGAAGTTCATGACCAGCGTCTTCTCGACGCGGTAGGGGTCGACGAACGCCGTGGCGGGGTCCGGCACGAGCTTCATGTCCGACTCGTGGATGGCCTGGAAGCCGCGGATCGACGAGCCGTCGAACATCTGGCCGACCGAGAAGAAGTCCTTGTCGACCGACTCAGCCGGCACGTTGAAGTGCTGCATGACACCGGGCAGATCGCAGAACCGAATGTCGACGAACTTGACGTCCTCGTCCTTGATGAACTTGAGGACCTCGTCAGCTGAGCTGAACATCCAACCTCCTGATGTGGGGCGAGGTCGCCACCCGGGAAGGAAGGGCGTCGGCCTCTGCTGTCGACAGCGACCCTAACCAGCCGCAGTTTCCCGGCCATGACCCGAATGTTTCGCCGGTGTTACGGATGGACAGGCCCGGGCAAAGCACGCGTGCGGGATCTCGTTACGCTGGTCCCGTGGTGGACCGCAAGGACTTCGGCTCGTGGCTCCAGGGGCCGCGGGAGCGCACGCAGCAGCCCGACGAGTGGCGCGGTCGTGCGCTCGGCCTGCCGCCGAGCGGGCCGGGCTCGGTGGCCGGCTTCGGCATCCGGTTCGTCGGCGTCCTCATCGACTGGGCCATCGCCTCGTTCGTCGCCCGGGGTGTGTTCGGCGTCCCGTTGCCCTTCTCCACCCCGCCGGCGACGGGTGGGCAGAACTTCGTCGTCCTCGGGATCTTCGCCCTCATGAACCTGCTGCTCGTCGGCACGCTCGGCACGACCATCGGACACCGGGTCGCCGGGCTCCAGGTGCGCTCGCTGAACGACGGCCGCGTCCTGCCGCTGCAGGCTCTCGCGCGAACGGTGCTCCTGTGCCTGTTCATCCCGGCGATCGTGTGGGACCGCGACGGACGCGGGCTGCACGACAGGGTCCCCAACACCGTCATCGTCCGCACCCGCTGACGCGCCGACACATCCCGGCGGACGCGTCGACCAGCCCTGGCTGACGCACCGACCCAGCCCCGGTCGACCGACGTGAACGGCCCCGGCACCGTGACGCTCCCGGGGCCGTGTCAGCCGAGACTGGCAGTCACGGCGGGGTCACTTGCCGCGCAGGGCCTTGCGGTCCATGCGGGCCCGTGCCGGGTCGACGCCCGGGGGCAGCGGCGCGCGCAGGCCGCCGAGCGCCTTGAGGCGCTTGTTGACCATCGCCATCTCGTCCTTGGTGATCTGCGGCTTGAGGCGCTGGACCTTGCTCGCGATCTTGTTGAGCGGGACCTCGCCGTCGCCGTTGCCGACGCGCATCGTCGTCACCGGAACGCCCGGCGCGACGCGCTCGACGCGCTTCTTCTCGGCGACGAGCAGCTTCTGGACGCGCCCGGTCGGGCCCTCGCCGACGAGGACGACACCGGGGCGGCCCAAGGCGCGGTAGACCATGGCGGCCGAGCTGATGTCGCCGGCGCGGGCGACGTCGGCGGCGACCGGTTCACGGTCGGTGTACCAGCCGCGTCGGATCGAGGTGAGCGCGGCACCGGCGGCACCGGCCTGACCCTCGATCTGGGAGTAGGCCGCGCGCTCGGCGCGCCGGCTCAGGACCACGGTCGCGGCAAGGACGCCGAAGAGCACGCCGAAGATCGCGAAGACGATCCACATGTGCAGCAGCAGGCCTGCCACGAGCAGGACACCGAACACGAGGAGGAAGGACAGCAGCATCCACCAGCCGATGGAGGGGTCCGCCGCCCTCGCCGCGCGGTAGACGTCGCGGATCTGGGACAGCCGTCCCTGCTTCTGGTCAGTGGGCGCGCCCGAGGCGCCGTCCGTGTTGCGTGCCATGGGCTCAGGATACGGCGCGGGTCTCGCGGGCCACCAATGCCGCCGCCTCCTGGCGTGCGGGGGACCCGGCCGCCTCGGCGAGGTGGGACAGGTGCTCCGGGATGGGCCGGCCCCACTTGCGCATCGCGGTGGCCCACAGGCGCCCCGCCCGGTAGGACGAGCGCACGAGGGGGCCGGCCATGACGCCCTTGAAGCCGAGGCCCTCGGCCACGTCCGACCAGTGCACGAACTCCTCCGGCTTGACCCAGCGGTCGATGGGGTGGTGCAGCTTCGACGGGCGCAGGTACTGGGTGATCGTCAGGATGTCGCACCCGGCGTCGTGCAGGTCGCGGATGGCCTCCTCGATCTCGGCGTCGGTCTCGCCCATGCCGAGGATGAGGTTGGACTTGGTGACGAGGTGCGCCTCGCGCGCCATCGTGAGCACCTTGAGCGACTTCTCGTACGTGAAGGCCGGGCGGATCCGCTTGAAGATGCGCGGCACCGTCTCGAGGTTGTGGGCGAACACCTCGGGGCGGGCGTCGAAGACCTGTCCGACGAGCTCGGGCTTCGCGCCGAAGTCGGGCGGCAGGATCTCGACGCCGGTGTTGGGGTTGAGCAGGTGGATCTGGCGGATGGTCTCGGCGTAGAGCCCGGCGGCGCCGTCGGGCTGGTCGTCGCGGGCGACGCCGGTGACGGTCGAGTAGCGCAGGCCCATCCGGCGCACCGACTCGGCGACGCGTCGCGGCTCGTCGAGGTCGAGGGCGGTGGGCCGTCCCGTGGCGATGTCGCAGAAGTCGCACCGCCGGGTGCAGACGTCACCGCCGATGAGGAAGGTCGCCTCCTTGTCCTCCCAGCACTCGAAGATGTTGGGGCAGCCGGCCTCCTGGCACACGGTGTGCAGGCCCTCGGACTTCACCATCGAGTGCAGGGCCGTGTACTCGGGGCCCATCTTCGCGGTGGTGCGGATCCAGGAGGGCTTGCGCTCGATGGGGGTCTCGGCGTTGCGCGCCTCGACGCGCAGCAGACGACGGCCGTCGGGAACGACAGACACACGGGCTCCTTGGTCGGGATTTGCTGCTCCGCACAGGTTACGCCTCGCGCGCCGGGCTCCCGACCACGGAGGTCGGCCCCGCCGCGGGGCCGCGACTCGTTCAGCGAGCGAGGTGGCCCCGCACCTCGGCCAGCCGGTCGGTGAGGAAGGCTCGCTCGACGTCGTTGCCCGAGAGCGCGATCGCCTCCTCGTACGCAGCCTCGGCCTCGTCCCAGGCCTCGAGGCGACGAAGCAGGTCGGCCCGCGTCGCGCTGAGGTAGGGGTAGATCGCCAGCGCCGGGTCGCCCGTCAGGGGCTCCAGAGCGCGCAGCCCGGCCCCGGCGCCGTCCCGGAACCCCAGCGCCGCGGCACGGCCGAGCCGGACGACCGGGGACGGCCACAGCCGGAGCAGCACGTCGTACAGCCCGGTGACCTCGGCCCAGTCGGTGGCCTCCCAGGACGGCGCCTCGGAGTGGACCGCGGCGATGGCGGCCTCGACGGTGAACCGGTCCGGGGGAGCAGCGGCGAGCGCCTCGGCGACGAGCGCCGTGGCCTCGTCGATGAGCGCCCGGTCCCACAGCGCCCGGTCCTGGTCGGCGAGCAGAACGAGCGTGCCGTCGTCCGCGACGCGCGTCGCACGACGGACCTGCGCGAAGAGCACGAGCGCGAGCAGACCGGCGACCCGCGGCTCGCCGGGCAGCAGGTCATGCAGCAGGCGGCCCATCCCGACGGCGACCTCGACGAGGTCCTGCCGCACGTGGGAGGAACCCGACGGTGCGGCGTGCCCGGTCGTGAGCACGAGGTGGACGACGTCCAGGACCGGGCCGAGGCGCTCGGGCAGCTCCGTGCGGCCCGGCACGCGGAAGGGGATCCGCGCGGCCGCGATCTTCTTCTTGGCCCGGGTGATCCGGGCCGCCATCGTCGCCTCCTGCACGAGGAAGGCACGCGCGACCTCACCGGTCGACAGGCCGCAGACGAGGCGCAGGGTGAGCGCCACCTGGGCCTCCGGCGCGAGGGCCGGGTGGCAGCAGGTGAACACGAGCCGGAGCCGGTCGTCGGGCACCAAGGTGCCGGCGGGCCCCTCGACGACGGTCGTGACGGCCTCCTCCTCGATGACGAGCAGCGGCAGCAGCCGCCGGGCGTGCGCCTCCCGGCGGACGACGTCGCGGGCCCGGTTGCCGGCGACGGTGGTCAGCCAGGCCCCGGGCCGCGCCGGGATGCCGTCGGCCGGCCACCGCTCGAGGGCGCGCTCGTACGCGTCCTGGGTGCACTCCTCCGCGACGTCGAGGTCACGGGTGACCCGCACCGTCGAGGCGAGCACGCGTGCCCACTCCTCGCGGTGGGCCCGCGCGACCGCCTCTGCGACATGCGGCGATGGCTCGGTGGGCACGACCGCCTCAGCCGTGGTCGACGATCGGGCGCACCTCGACGGCTCCGTGCTGCTCGCGCAGCTCGGGGAGCATCCGCGCGAGGGCGACGGCGGCATCGAGGTCGGGCACGTCCAGGACGTAGAACCCGCCGAGTGCCTCCTTGGTCTCCATGAACGGCCCGTCGGTCACGACGGGCGCATCACCTCCGGCGGCGCGCAGCGTCGTGGCCGTGCTGACCGACTCGAGCTGCCTGCCGCTGAGGCCGGCGGGGCCGGCTGCGGTGGAGAAGGCGACGTGCGCGGCCTCCTTCGCCTCCAGCTGGTCCGACGTCTGGGCCTCCCACTCCTGTTCGCTGCCGTAGATCAGGACGAGGTACCTGGCCATGTCTGCTCCTTCGTGGCGTCCACCGGTCCCTCCGGCTTGCACGTACGACGAACGGGAGTCGGCCGGATCGACAGGCGGGTCCGGACTGCTGTGCGCGTCAGCTCACGTCGCGGCGCCGGAAGGCCACGAGCCCGGCCACGACGCCGACCACCGCCAGCACGAGGAGGTAGACCCAGGCGTGCGTGTAGCTCAGGGTGTGCTCGGTGAAGACGCACTCGCTCTCGGTGCACGACTCCGCGAGGTAGGTGCCGCCCTTCTCGATGAACGCCGACACGTTCGTCCCCACGGTCCACGGCCTGAGCCGGCCCTGGAGGAAGGCCTGGACGGCGACGAGCTCGACGGCGACGGCGTAGCCGAGCACCGAGAGCACCGCCGCCGAGGTGTGCCGCAGCACGAGGGCGAGGCACGCGCCTCCGACACCGCCGAGCACGACGAGCACGAGCACGCGTGCGAGCAGCTGGGGGAGGGAGTCGGTGAGCGGCGTCGGGTCGGGGATCTTCAGGTCGGACCCCGGGCGGTTGACGACGGCGACCATGCGGGCGCCGGCGTTGAGCAGCGCGAGCGCGACACCACCGAGGGCGGCCGACGCGAGCCCGACGGCCACGAGCTTGCTCGCGGCGGTCCGCAGGCGCCGTGGCTGGAAGGTGAGCCACGTCGACATCGACCCGGAGGTGAACTCGGCTCCGACGGTGCTGGCGCCGAGGACGAAGGCCAGGAAGGCGAGCAGGTAGGCCGCGAAGGTCGCGGCGGTGGCGGTGATGCCGTCGGCGACGGGCGGTACGACGCCCATGTCCTCCGGGGAGGGGACCAAGCCCGCCTGGTCGCAGCCGAAGTCGATGGTCCGGTCACCCGAGCGGTCCCGTTCGGCCTGCTGGTCGCTGCGGCACTGGGCGACCTGGGCGGGCAGGTCGCGCTTGGCCTGCTCGACCACGATCGTGTAGTTGTCGAGCGCCTGGGCGAGCCTCTCGGGTTGGGTCGTGGTGTACGCGTTGTAGACCGTCACCCCGACGAACCCGACGACGGCCACGAGCAGCACCCGCGTCAGGCGTCGCCACCAGATCCGGCGCAGCTCGACCCCGACGAGGCCGGGGAACGACGTGCCCGTGGGGTGCACCTGCGAACGCGGACGCGACCGTGACGTCAGCAGCGTGCCGCTCATGCGGCACCTCCCTCGACGCCGGATTGCGCGTCGGCAGCGGACCCGAGCTCCTCGCCGGCGGTCAGGGCCAGGAAGGCGGACTCGAGGTCCGGCCGCTGGGGCACCAGCTCGCCGACGAACAGGCCGTGCCCGGCGAGTGCTCGGGTGACGCTCGCCCCGTCGTCGGTCGTGACGAGCAGGTCGGCACCGTCGCGGGTCACCTCGAAGCCGTCGGCGCGCAGGACCTGCTCGGCGCGGTCCGGGCTGGAGACGCCGACGCGCACCGTCGCCGAGGTGGCCGCGCCGAGGATCTCCTCGACGCGTCCCTCGGCGAGCAGCCGGCCGTGTCCGACGATCGACACCGTGTCGGCCACCTGCTCCACCTCGGCGAGGATGTGCGAGCTGACGAGCACGGTGCGGCCCTGGTCGCCGAGCGCGCGCATCGTGTCGCGGACCTCGCGGATGCCGGCCGGGTCGAGGCCGTTGGTCGGCTCGTCGAGGACGAGGAGGTCGGGGTCCTTGAGCAGCGTCGCGGCGATGGCGAGGCGCTGACGCATGCCGAGCGGGAACGACCCGTACCGGTCGCGGCCCCGGTCGAGCAGGTGCGTGGCCTCGAGCACCTCCTCGACGCGTCCGCGTGGCGTGCCGATGCCGCTCGCGAGGAGCGCGAGGTTCTGGCGGGCGGTGAAGGCGGGGAAGAACTTCGGCGACTCGACGATGGCCCCGACGCGGTCCGCGACGTGTGGCAGTCGCCGGGGGACCGGCTCACCCAGCACCTCCGCCGAGCCGGAGTCGGGGCGGACGAGGCCGAGCAGCATCCGGATCGTCGTCGTCTTGCCGCTGCCGTTCGGGCCGAGGAACCCGTGGACCCCGCCCAGGGGCACCGCCATCGACAGACCGGACACGGCGACCTGTCGGCCGCGTCGGCTCAGATAGGTCTTGCGCAGGTCGACGGTGCGGACGGCGACGTCCATGGTTACCCCGTGGTGGCCGGTTGCGGTGGTGGCTGCGGCGGTGCCGCGGTCGTGCATCGGTGCAGCGCTGGGCGCTGCGGCTCACCCTAGGGGGTCGGCGGCGTCGCGGTCAGGCGTCGGCGCCAGACGTCGCGGTCAGACGTCGCGGTCAGATGTCGCGGTCAGATGTCGCGGTCAGACGAGCGGCTCGGCCAGGGCGCGTCGGTTCGGTCGGAGCGTCGGCAGGATGTCGGCCAGGTGCCGCTCCACGTGGGGAAGCACCTCGGTGACGGGGACGTCGCGACCCAGCTCGGCCGACAGGGACGTGACACCGGCATCGGGGATGCCGCACGGGACGATGACCTGCCCCCACGACAGGTCAGGGTCGCAGTTGAAGGCGAAGCCGTGCATCGCCACCTGCCGGCTGACCCGGATCCCGATGGCGCCGATCTTGCGGCGCGGGCCGCGGTCGTCGGCGGCGATCCACGTGCCGCTCTCGCCCTCGGACCGGCCGGCCTCGACGCCGAAGTCGGCGCAGACGCGGATCATCATCTCCTCGAGGGCACGGACGTAGCCGACGACGTCGATGGGCGCGGGAAGCCGGACGATGGGGTAGCCGGTGATCTGGCCGGGGCCGTGCCAGGTGATCTTGCCGCCGCGGTCGACGTCGACGACCGGCGTACCGTCCTTGGGGCGCTCGTGCGGCTCGGTGCGCTTGCCGGCGGTGTAGACGGCGCGGTGCTCGAGCAGGTAGACGGTGTCGGGCTCCTCGCCCGCGACGACCTTGGCGTGGGTGTCGCGCTGCACCTGCCAGGCCCGCTCGTAGTCGACGAAGTCCGGGTCGAGGCCGAGGTGCACGAAACGCATGGCGCCAGCGTACGCCGGGCCGCAGCCGGGCCCGCGCCGTGTGGTTGGGTGGGCGCATGCCGCCGAGCGTCCCCGACCCCCGCCCCCTCCGCGTCGGCCTCGTCGGCTACGGCTCGGCAGGGCGCGGCATCCACGCGCCCCTGCTCACCCGCGCCGGGCTCACGCTCGCGGCGGTCTCCACCTCGAACGCCGAGCGTGCCGCCCAGGTCCGCTCCGACCACCCCGAGGCCGAGGTCGTGCCCGACCTCGAGGCGCTGCTCGGGGTCAGCGGCCTCGACCTCGTCGTGCTCGCCTCGCCGAGCGGGGTGCACGGCGAGCAGGCCGAGACCGTCATCGGGGCCGGGCTGCCCCTCGTCGTCGACAAGCCCCTCGCCGTCGACGCGAGCCGGGCGCTGCGCGTCGTCGACCTCGCGGCCCACCACGGCGTGCCGCTCACGGTGTTCAACAACCGACGCTTCGACCCCGAGCTGGCGGCGCTGCGCCGGGTGCGTGACGACGACGTCATCGGAACCATCTGGCGCGCCGAGTACCGCTGGGACCGTTGGCGGCCCGTGCCGAAGCAACGGTGGCGCGAGCACTTCACGGCCGAGGAGGGCGGCGGCCTGCTGCTCGACCTGCAGACCCACCTCGTCGACCAGGCGGTGCTGCTCCACGGCGAGGTCCTGTCGGTCTACGCCGAGCTCGACGCGCGCACGACGGTCGGTGAGGACGACACCTTCCTCGCCTGCCGGCACACCACCGGCGTCGTCAGCCACCTCATGGCCTCCTCGGTCAACGGGGCGCCCGGCCCGCGCGCCCGGGTCGCCGGCTCGGACGGCGCGTACGTCATCGGCAAGCAGGTCGACGACGTCAGCGTCTTCACCGAGTTCTTCAACGAGGGTGACGCCGTCGGCTGGGTGGTGCGCGGCGACGACCGTGAGCCGGGTCCCGTCGTCACCGACGCCGACCAGGCCGACTTCTACCGCGCTGTGGCCGGGGCGCTCGCCACGGACGACCCGCAACCCACGATGCCGGTCGACCCGCGCGACGCCGTCCACGTGCTGGCCGTGGTCGACGCGGCGCGGGTCAGCGCGCGCGACGGTCGCGTCGTCGAGGTGGTGACCCCGGGGCAGAGCCCCGACTGACCGCCCGGGGCCTGTGGATGAGGCCCGCGGTCCGGCCGCGCGCTCTGCTTCGATGGCCGGGTGAGCGAGCACGAGACCCCCGACGTCCCCGGGCACCGCCTCGAGGCCGTCATCGGCGCGGGGTCGTCCGCGGTCGTCTGGGCCGGGTCGGACGCGTCGGGGCGACGGGTGGCGGTCAAGGTGCCGCGGGACGCCGGCGCCGCGACCCGGTCTGTGGCCGAGCAGCAGGTTCTTCTGTCCGTGCGCCACGACCACCTCGTGGCGCTCCGGTCGGTGGTGCCGCTGCCCGACGGCCGGGAGGCGCTCGTCTTCGACCACGTCGACGGTGTCGGCCTCGCCGCGATGGTCAAGGCTCGCGGGCACCTGCGCCCCGGCGAGGTCGTCACCGTCCTGACGCCGGTGTGCGACGCGGTGGCCACCCTGCACCGGGCGGGTGGCCTGCACGGCGACATCTCGCCCTCGAACGTGCGTCTGACGCCCGACGGGCGGCCGGTCCTGCTCGACCTGGGGGCCGCACGCGTGGCCGGCTCGGATGACGAGCGGGTCTACGGCACCAGCGGGTTCGTCGCTCCTGAGGTTGCAGCAGGATGGCCCCCGTCGGAGTCCAGCGACGTCTACGCGCTCGGGGCCCTCGCCTGGTTCTGCGCGACCGGCAACGGCGCCCCCGACACCATGCTGCGTCTGGACCGCGAGACCGTCGCCTCTCACGTGGGGGAGCAGCTGGCCGACGCCATCGGCGCGTGCATCGACCCCGACCCGCTCGAGCGGCCCTCGTCCGAGGGCCTGGCACGGCTCTTCTACGAGGCCGCCCCGGCCGATCCGGTCGAGGTCGTCGTCGGCACCGACGTCGCCTCGGCGCTGACCCACCGGCTGCGCGCGCAGGCCCGCGAGGACGATCAGCCGGCGGCGGCGGCCGACCGGTGGTGGCGCCGCCTCGTCGGCCGGTCCGGCGCGACCGTGGCACCGGCGGCCCCATCCGCCGGGGGCGTGCGGCGGCCGGTCGTCGCTGCCGTCGGTGCCGGACTCGTCGCCGTCGCCGCCTCCGGCTGGGCAGTCGCGGCCGTCGCGTCGTCCGGTGGACAGGCGCGCGAGCCGGTCCCGGATGTCGTCGCCGCGCAGGCTCCTGCCCGGCGCGTGGCCTCCGCCCCGCGGCCGACGGATGCGCCGGCCCCGCCCGCCGCGACGAGCGCGGCCGCCGGGACCACCGGCGCGCCGGCGCACCGGGCGCCGGACCGGATGATGCTGCTGAGATCGCCGACGGCCCCGTCCGAGCACGCGAGCGACCTGCTGCAGGCGCTCGGCGACGCGCGCAGCCGAGCCCTCGTCGAGCGTGACGTCGCGGCGCTCGCCGCCGTGCACCGTTCCGGCGGGCCGAGCTGGTCCACCGACCGGCACCTCCTCGAGGCACTCCGGTCCGCCGGTATCCGCTGGGAGGGCCTGCGGCTCCAGGTGGCCCGGGCCACCTTCGTGGCCGGGTCGTCGTCCGGTGGCGGACCGGACGGTCCCACGGCCGCCGTCGTGCGTGCTCGCGTGGACTGGACCGCCTACACGGTCGTCACGCAGACCGGGGCCCGCGTCGCGCAGGCGGCGCAGGAGGGGGACCTGCTCGACTTCCGCCTCGTCCGCGGGGCGGACGGCTGGCGCATCGACCGGATCAGCCGCGCACCAGCCAGCTGACCGCAGCCTCGAGGTCGGGATGCTCGAAGGTGAAGCCAGCGCCCAGCAGCGCCTTCGGGACGACCCGCTGGCTGGCCACGATCGAGTCGGCGAACTCGCCGACGACTGCACGCAGGGCCAGGCGCGGTGCCGGCACGAGCGCCGGCCGGTGGAGGGCTGCGGCGACCGCCCGGGCGACGTCGCGCTGCCGGGCCGAGCCGGGGGCGGCGACGTTGAACGGCCCGGTCAGCTCGGGGTGGTCGACGAGATGGCTGATGGCGCGGACCTCGTCGACGAGCGTGACCCACGGCCACCACTCCTGCCCGGACCCCATCGGCCCCGCGAGGCCCAGCCGGGCGAGGAGCAGCAGCGGCCGGAACGCGCCGCCGGTGGAACTCATGACGAGGCCGCTGCGGACGCAGGCCACCGGCACGCCGGCCTCCCGGGCCGGGCCGGCGGCCTCCTCCCATCGCCGCACGATGCCGGACAGCACATCGCGGCCGGGACCGCTGTCCTCCGTGAGCACCTCGTCGGCGCGGTCGCCGTAGTAGCCGACGGCCGATGCGTTGACGAGCCGCGGATTCGCCCCACGGCTGCGGGCCTGGGCCAGCGCCGTGGCGACGGTCCACGTGGCGTCGGTCCGGCTGCGCTCGACCTCGCGCTTGTGCGCCGCGTCCCACCGCCGGTCACCGATGCCGACGCCGGCGAGGTTGACGACCGCGTCGACGCCCTCCAGGGCCGCGGCGTCGAGACCACCGCGCGAGGGGTCCCAGCGGACCTCACCGGGAGCGGACGGCTCTCGGCGGACCAGGCACACGACCGCGTCGCCGCGGGCCTCGAGGTGACGACGAAGCGCGCCGCCGATCAGGCCGGACGAACCGGTGATGGCGACGCGCTTCGTCATGGTTCACACCCTACGGGCGTGATGCGATGCGCACCCGCTCACGCCTCGAAGCGGCCCTCCTCCAGGCGCGCCTTCATCGTGCCGAGGAAGCGAGCGGCGTCGGCGCCGTCGACGATGCGGTGGTCGTAGGACAGCGCCAGGTACATCATCGAGCGGATCGCGATCGTCTCGCCGCCGTCCGGGTCACTGACGACGACCGGGCGCTTGACGATGGCGCCGGTGCCGAGGATCGCGACCTGGGGCTGGTTGATGATCGGGGTGTCGAAGAGGGCACCCCGGCTGCCCGTGTTCGTGATGGTGAAGGTGCCGCCGGCGAGGTCGTCCGGGGTGATCTTGTTGCTGCGCGTGCGCGCAGCGACGTCGGCGATCGCGCGGGCCAGGCCGGCGATGTTGAGGTCACCGGCGTTCTTGACCACCGGGACGATGAGGCCCTTGTCGGTGTCGACGGCGATCGAGAGGTTCTCGCTGCCGTGGTAGACCACCTCGTCGCCCTCGATGCTCGCGTTGACCATCGGGTGCGCCTTGAGGGCCTCGGTGGCGGCCAGGGCGAGGAACGGCAGGAAGCTGAGCTTGACGCCCTCGCGGGCCTCGAAGTCCTTCTTCGCGCGGTCGCGGATGCGGGCGATCTTGGTCAGGTCGACCTCGACGACGGTCGTCAGCTGTGCCGACACCTGCAGCGACTCCACCATGCGGGTCGCGATGACCTTGCGGAGCCGACTCATCTTCTCGCGGGTGCCGCGCTTCGGCGACACCGATGCAGCCGGTGCGGCCGGCGCCGACGGGGCGGCTGCGGCTGCGGCCGGAGCCGACGCGGCGGGAGCCGGAGCCGCCGGGGCCGGGGCCGGGGCCTTGGCCGCCTCGGCCGCGTCGAGGACGTCCTGCTTGCGGATGCGGCCACCGACACCGGTGCCGGTGAGCGACCCGAGGTCGATGCCGTGCTGCTGGGCGAGCTTGCGCACGAGCGGGGTGACGTACGCGGCGGCGTCGTCGCGCGAGGGCTCGGCGGCGGGCGCCGTCGCCTCGGGCGACTGCTGGGCAGGCGGGCGCTCGGCGTCGGCGGGCAGCCCGGCCGCCTGCACCTCGGCCGTCTCGGCCTGGGCGGGTGCCTGCGCAGCCGGCGAGGGAGCCGACGCCTGCTGGGCCGCCGCCTGCGCCGGTGCCTGGCTGGGCTGCCGCGGGGCCTCCTGCTGCGGGGCCTCCTGCTGCGGGGCCTCCTGCTGCGGGGCCTCCTGCTGCGGGGCCTCCTGCGGCTGCGGAGCCTGCTGCGGGGCGGGCGCGCCACCGATCACGGCGAGGTCGCCGCCGACCGGGACGGTCTCGTCCTCGCCGACGAGGATCTTGGTCAGGGTGCCGGCGACGGGGGAGGGGATCTCGGTGTCGACCTTGTCGGTCGAGACCTCGAGGAGCGGCTCGTCGACGGCGACCTCGTCGCCCTCGGACTTGAGCCAGCGGGTGACCGTGCCCTCGGTGACCGACTCGCCGAGCGCCGGCATCGTCACCGTCTGCCCCTCGCCACCGGACGAGCCGGACGCGGCCGCCTGCGGCTGCTGTGCCTGGGCCGCCTCGGGCTCGCTCGTCGCGGGCTGCGGCTCCTGGTCGGTGCTCGGGGCCTCGGGCGCGGGCGCGCTCTGCTGGGCCTGCTCGGCCTGCGGTGCCTGTTCGGCGGCGGGCGCCTCGCCGCCGCCGGCGGGAGCGGCGCCGTCACCGATGACGGCGAGGTCGGCGCCGACCGGCACCGTGTCGTCCTCCTGCACGAGGATCTCCTGCAGCGTGCCCGCGACGGGGGAGGGGATCTCGGTGTCGACCTTGTCGGTCGAGACCTCGAGCAGCGGCTCGTCGACCTCCACGCTGTCACCGACGTTCTTCAGCCAGCGGGTGACGGTTCCCTCGGTGACGGACTCACCGAGGGCCGGCATGGTCACGCGTTCTGACATGACGTGTTCTCTCCTCTTCCCAGTTACTGGCTCAAGCGTGTGCGTGCAGCGGTTTTCCCGACAGGGCCAAGTGTGCCTCGCCGAGCGACTCGTTCTGCGTGGGGTGCGCGTGGATGAGACCGGAGACGTCCTCGGGGTGGGCCTCCCAGTTGACGATGAGCTGGGCCTCGCCGACCTGCTCACCCATCCGCGCGCCGATCATGTGCACCCCGACGACGGGGCCGTCCTTCTCGCGCACGAGCTTGACGAAGCCCTGCGTGCCGAGGATCTGGGACCTGCCGTTGCCGCCGAGGTTGTACTCGTAGGTCTCGACCTCGTCGTACTTCTCGCGGGCCTGTGCCTCGGTGAGGCCGACGCTCGCGATCTCCGGGTCGCAGTAGGTGACCCGCGGGATGCCGCTCTCCTCGATGACCGCCGGGGCCAGGCCCGCGATCTCCTCGGCGACGAAGATGCCCTGTGCGAAGCCGCGGTGGGCCAGCTGCAGCCCGGGCACGATGTCGCCGACGGCGTACACGCCGGGGACGCCGGTGCGCAGGCGCTCGTCGGTGGTGACGAAGCCGCGGTCGAGGGTGATGCCGGCGGCCTCGTAGCCGAGGCCCTCGGTGACCGGTCCGCGGCCGACCGCGACGAGGAGCAGGTCGGTCTCGATGGTCTCGCCGGACTCCAGCGAGACGCTGACGACGTCACCGGACTGCGTCGCACCGGCCAGACGGACGCCGGTCTTGAACGCGATCTTGCGCTTGCGGAAGGAGCGCTCCAGCTGCTTGCTGATGGCCTCGTCCTCGGCTGGGACCAGGCGCGGCAGGGCCTCCACGACGGTGACCTCGGAGCCGAAGCTCTTGAAGACGGAGGCGAACTCGACGCCGATGACACCACCACCGAGGACGACGACGCGGGCCGGCACGTGGTCGATGGTGAGGGCCTGCTCGCTCGTCATGATGCGGCCGCCGATCTCGAGGCCGGGCAGCGTGCGCGGGCTGCTGCCGGTGGCGAGCACGACGTTGCGCCCGGTGAGGCGCCGATCGCCTACAGCGACCGTGTTCGGGCCCTCGAGGACGCCGGCGCCCTCGACGTAGTCGATCTTCGCAGCCTTGACGAGGCCCTGCAGACCCTTGTGCAGACGGGAGACGACACCGTCCTTGTACGCGTGGACTCCGCCCATGTCGACCGACTCGAAGGTCGTCTTGACGCCGAAGTGCGCACCGTCGCGCGCGGAGTCGGCGACCTCGGCGGCATGCAGGAGGGCCTTGGTCGGGATGCACCCGACATGGAGGCACGTGCCCCCGAGCTTGCCCTTCTCGACGAGGGCCACCGAGAGCCCCAGCTCCGCCGACCGGAGGGCACAGGCGTAGCCACCCGACCCCCCGCCGAGGATGACGACGTCGTAGTCGCCTGCGGCGTCAGCCGACATGTTGGTGCGCTCCTTCAGGATGGGGGGCCACCCGGGGGTGTGGGTGCAGGAGCATCTTGTCATTGATCACGAGGGACGTCACAGGCAGGTCGCGCCCGCCGGCACCCTTGCGAGGACTCGCGAAGGCACGCGGCGGCAGGCGAGGCGCGGCGACGGCACGGCCCGCCACCTGCGCGGACGCACTCCCGGCACGGGTCGAGCACGTACAGTGCGGCCATGGGTTGGTTCTCCCGGCGCGGTGCAGGCCGGACGTCGGCGCGCCTCGGCCGGTCGGACGGACCGGGCATGGACATCGACCGCAAGGCCGTCGAGGCCCACCTGCGGGGGTTCGTCGAGGGCCACCGTGGTGTCGAGGCGTACGTCGAGCCGGCCACGAGCGTCACGACGACGACGGTCGTGCTCATCGCGTGGGACGGCGAGTGGACGCGCCGCGCGGTCGGCACGCCGAAGGATGGCTTCGAGCTCGCGCGGCGGCTCGGCGTCCCTGCCTACGACGTCAACCACACCGGGTACCCCGGCCGGATGCGCGAGTACAACACGCGCAAGCGTCACGGCGACGCCTGACACGTCGGTGAAAGAGGTGGACCGGCGGCGGTCCTGCTGACAGGGTGAGGTCGTCCCCACCGTGCCGTACCGGCGCGCCCCGCCACGCATCCAGGAGGTCTCGAATGTCGAACCAGGAAGGTGCCCAGGTGGGCCCGGACGAGGAGATGAAGGCGAAGTTCCGGGCCGCCCTCGACAAGAAGCACGCGCACGGCGGCAAGGACGTCTCCGACGACCACGACCGCTCCAAGGTGCACGGCGCGCACGGCCCGGCCAAGGCCCAGCAGATGTTCCGGCGCAAGTCCGGCGGCTGACCGTCCTGCCGCGACCTCGAAAGGCCAGAACGCACCACGCGTTCTGGCCTTTCGGTGTGCCCGTCGCTCAGGCGTAGGACTCCGCGACGGCCACCAGCGTGCGGACGCCGAAACCGGTGCCGCCCTTGGGGGCGTAGCCGTTCGGGGACTTGTCGTTGAAGGCCGGCCCGGCGATGTCGATGTGGCTCCACGGGATGCCGTCGCCGACGAACTCGCCGAGGAAGAGGCCGGCCGTCAGCATGCCGCCCTCCGGGCCGCCCTTGTGCGCGAGGTCGGCGTTGACCGAGTCGAGACCACCGCGCAGCTCCCTCGGCAGCGGCATCGGCCACATGGCCTCGCCTGCGCCCTGGGCGGCGTCGAGGACCCGGGTCCGGAAGGCCTCGTCGTTGCCCATGACGGCGGCGGTGTCGGCCAGGGCGATGACCTGCGCGCCGGTCAGGGTCGCGATGTCGATGATGGCGTCGGGGGCCTCCTCGGAGGCGAGGGCCAGGCAGTCGCCGAGCACCATGCGGCCCTCGGCGTCGGTGTTGAGCACCTCGACCGTCTTGCCTCCGCGCATCGTCACGACGTCGCTCGGCCGCTGCGCCGTGGCGCTCGGCATGTTCTCGGCCAGACCGAGGTAGCCGGTGACGGCGATCGGCAGACCGAGCTCGGCGACGGCGAGCACGGCGCCGGCGACGGCGGCGGCCCCGGCCATGTCGCACTTCATCGTCAGCATGCCGCTGGCGGGCTTGATGCACAGGCCGCCGGAGTCGAAGGTGATGCCCTTGCCGACGAAGGCGATCGAGGCCTTCGGGCGCGCGGGGGAGTACGAGAGCACGGCGATGCGAGGCTCGTTGGCGGAGCCCTGGCCAACGCCCACCGTGCCGCCGAAACCGCCCGAGCGCAGCGCCTTCATGTCGTAGGACCGCAGCTTGACCTTCGTGCCCTTGACGCGGCCGTTCAGGGACTCGACGAAGGTCTCGGGGTACAGCAGGTTGGGCGGGAGGTTGACGAGGTCCCGGGTGTAGGCGACCGCGGTGCCGAGGGCTGCGGCGCGCTTGACGGCACGTCGGGACGCCGCGTCGCCGGGGCCGACGAGGGCGAAGGCCGTGGTGGGCGTGTCGTCGTCGGCACCGACCTTGGTGACCGCGTAGGCACCGAGCGCGATGCCCTCGGCCGTCGCGGCGACGACCTCGACCGAGCTGCCGGGAACGGCGACGACGACCTTCTTCTTCGATGCCAGGCCGCGAGCGGCGGCCCCCATGCCGCGTCGGAGGTCCTCGAGGACGGCGGCGTCCGGCACGGCGGTGAGCGCGCCCACGCCGGCGAGGACGACGAGGCGGGCCCGGACGTCGGGTACCGCGGCCAGCGTCGTCACCTCGCCGACCTTGCCGGCCAGCTCGAGGTCGGAGACGACCGCCTTGAGGTGGGCGACCGTGGTGCGTGGCAGGTCGTGCCCCGGCGCGAGGGTCGCACCGTCGTCGCCGGCGACGAGGGCGACGACGAGCGCGTCGCCGGCCGTTTCCGCGGCCGAGCGGTTCGTGATGGTCAGCTGGGCCACGGAGGACTCCTTCAGGACGTGGTGCCGGTCGGGCCACGGGAGTGGTGCGACGAGGATGGGTCGGTGGACGCGGCGCGGGGCGCGCGGCCTGCTGCCGTCCCGACGCGTGGTCCGTCGTGCGGTCCGGCGTCCGGTGGCGACGGCGCCGATGATAACGAGGGAGCCGCAGACGACTCCGGAGCGGGACCCGCGTGGCGTGCGACCCCGGTGCCGGGGCACCTGCCGGTGGCCACCGACCGGAGGGCGCCGCGGCGGAAGGAGCCCCCCGCGCTGGCGGTAGGTTGACCCGCATGACGACAGCGCCGTCGGGGACGACCTCCCCGCTCACCTCGCCCCTCCACGACCGACACGTCGCCCTCGGCGCGAAGATGGCCGACTTCGGTGGCTGGGACATGCCGATCGAGTACCCCGGTGGGGGTGTCGTCCGCGAGCACACGGCCGTCCGCGAGCGCGTCGGCGTCTTCGACGTGAGCCACCTCGGCAAGGCCACCGTGACGGGTCCCGGGGCCGCCGACTTCGTCAACGCCTGCCTGACGAACGACCTGCGCCGCATCCAGCCCGGCTCGGCGCAGTACACGCTCTGCTGCGACGAGTCCGGCGGCGTGGTCGACGACCTCATCGCCTATCTCCGCTCGGACGACGACGTCTTCCTCATCCCCAACGCGGCCAACACGGCCGAGGTCGTCCGCCGGCTGCGTGAGGCAGCGCCCGAGGGGATCGAGGTGACCGACCGGCACCGTGAGTACGGTGTCATCGCCGTGCAGGGCTCCCGGAGCGACGAGGTGCTCGAGGCGCTCGGCCTGCCGATCGGGCACGACTACATGTCGTTCGTCGAGGCGCAGTGGGACGGCCGCCCGGTCATCGTCTGCCGCACCGGCTACACCGGCGAGCGCGGGTACGAGCTCGTACCCCGCTGGGACGCCACCCCGGCGCTGTGGGACGCCCTCGTGGCCGCGGCCGAGCCGTTCGACGGCCTGCCCTGCGGGCTCGGCGCCCGCGACACCCTGCGCACCGAGATGGGCTACCCGCTGCACGGCCAGGACCTCTCGCTCGACATCACACCGGTGCAGGCTCGCGCCGGCTGGGCGGTCGGCTGGAAGAAGGACGCGTTCTGGGGCAAGGACGCGCTCGTCGCCGAGAAGGCGGCCCCGACGCGACTGTCGCGCGGGCTGCTCGTCACCGGGCGTGGCATCCCGCGGGCGCACTGCACCGTGAGCCGCGGTGGCGAGGTCGTCGGCGAGGTGACCTCGGGCACGTTCTCGCCGACGCTCAAGCAGGGCATCGCACTCGCGCTCCTCGCGCCGGACGTGGCCGACGGGCAGACCGTGTCGGTCGACGTGCGTGGCCGCGACGTCGAGGCAAGGGTCGTCAAGCCCCCGTTCGTCGAGGTCCAGGTGCGGGAGGCCTGAGGCCCGCGCGTCAGCCGGAGACGCGCAGGCCCACGACCGCGACCACGAGCGCGGCGGCCAGCGACACCTCGACGGCCGCCCCGACGACGTCGCCGGTGACGCCACCGAGGCGGCGGACCGCGTGGCTGCGCACCGCCAGGGCACCGGCACCGGCCGCGAGCACGGCGGCCACGCCGGTCAGAGCGGACGCCGACACGGAGGAGGCGACCCAGCCGCCACCCACCCTGTCTCTTATACACATCTGACGCTGCCGACGACGGAGAGAGTGTAGATCT
>NZ_JBPGXG010000061.1:0-25175 GCF_056755255.1 Monashia sp. HAY1-5C
TCCGTCGTCGGCAGCGTCAGATGTGTATAAGAGACAGGGACGGAAGCCCACCGCCGCGGGGACCATGGGTCAGAGCCGCAGGCCGCCGGAGGCTTCGATGCGCTGGCCTGTGATCCAGCTGCCGGAGGCGGTCGTGAGACCGACGACGGCCTGGCCGACATCCTCAGGAGTGGCCAGACGCTGCAGGGCGGTCAGCCCGATGATGGTCCTCTGCAGGTCGGGGTCTGAGCGCAGGTGAGCGTCGCCGAAGTCGGTCGGCACGGCGCCGACGGCGAGGACGTTGGCGGTGATCCCGCGATCGCCGTACTCCAGCGCCTGGTAGCGGGTGAGCACCTCGATGGCTCCCTTGGCGGTGGCGTACGGGCCAGAACGGGCGAACGCCATCCGGGTCAGGGCACTGGAGATGTTGACGATGCGGCCGCCGTCGACGAGCAACGGCTCCAGGGCCTGAGTGAGGAAGAACGGGCCCTTGACGTGCACCCCGAAGACCTGGTCGAACTCGGCCTCGGTCGTGTCCTTGAGCAGGCTGTACAGCGCGGTGCCGGCGTTGTTGACCAGGATGTCGAACCGCCCGTCGGGCAGCTCGCTGCGCAGCGTCTCCACGAAGGCGGCGAACGAGGCGATGTCGGTGGTGTCGAGGTGCAGCGCGACACCGCGCCGACCTCTGGACTCGATGGACGCGACGACGTCGCGCGCTTCGGCCTCGCTGCTCTTGTAGGTGATGACCACGTCGAGACCTGCATCGGCGAGTGCCAGTGCGGTAGCGCGCCCGAGCCCGCGGCTGGCGCCGGTGACCAGGGCAGTGGTGGGGTGGTTGGTGTTGTCATTCGTCATGAGTCCCAACGTGGTGCCTGGCACGACTCGGTGAAAGAGACCCGTGCATCCACGGACTCCCGGTCTCTGGATGAGGCACGCTCCCTCACCGAGAATGGGCCCCATGGATCGTGAACTTCTAGCCGACTTCCTGCGCCGGCGCCGCGAGGCGCTGCAGCCCGAGGACGTCGGGCTGACGCGTGGTCCCAGACGCCGCACCGACGGCTTGCGCCGTGAAGAGGTCGCGTTGCTCGCGAGCATGTCGACCGACTACTACACCCGCCTCGAGCAGCAGCGTGGTCCGCAGCCCTCACCTCCGATGCTCACGGCGATCAGTCGAGCGCTGCGACTGAGCCGGACCGAGCGCGACCACCTGTACCGGCTGGCCGGTCATGTCCCTCCGCGCAGTGACATGCGCAGCGACCACGTGTCACCAGGCGTGCAACGGGTGCTCGACAGACTCGACACGCCGGCCATGGTCACCAACGACCTCGGCGAGGTGTTGGCACAGAACCCCTTCGCCATCGCACTGTTCGGCGACGAGTCGCGCTTCGCCCCTGAGGACCCGAACAGGTCCCGCTTTCACCGCTGGTTCACCGATCCGCGCGAACGCGCGCTGCACCCTGTCGAGGAACAGCCGACCTACTCCCGTTCCTACGTGGCAATGCTCCGCCTGGCCGTTGGACGTCACCCGGACGATCCCCGTGCCCGCGCCCTGGTCGATCGCCTCCGCGCCTCGCCGGAGTTCGACGCACTGTGGGCGGGTCACGATGTCGCCTGGAGGCCGGGGCCGGAGCGCAAGACGTTCCTGCACCCGCAGGTCGGCCGGATGGAGCTCGACTGCGAAAGCATGTCAACGGACAGCGATGTCCAGATCCTGCTCGTCTTCACCGCGACGCCGGGCAGCGAGTCCGCCGAGCGCCTACGTCTGCTCGGCGTCCTGGGAAGCCAGACCTTCTCCCCGGCCGCCATGCAGCCGTCGCGAGAAGACCCGACCGCCACAAGAACGTGGTGACCACAGACGGTGCTCTGAGCGGTCGAGCGTCTTCGAGGGGTGGTGTCACGTTTGCTGTCGTGCGCGGTCCTTGATCTGGGTGATGACGTCCGTCTTGGCGTCGGAGTAGGCGTTCATGTCGGGCCAGTCCTGGGCGGCGAGGTCACGTTTGGTGCGCGCGTAGAGCTCGCGGTCGGCTTCGTCGCGGCGTAGGTGATTGCGGCGGAGAAGGTACTCGCGGATCTGCGGATCGTCGGTCTCGAGGATGTGTACGTGGACATCACGCTCGGGTGTACGCACCAGGCGGTGGCCGGGCTCGCGGACCCGCAGGACGTAACCGGCGGTGAGGAGTTGGGGCAGGTAGTCCTCTTCGGCGGTGATGTCATTGACGACGACGAGAATGTCCACGATGGGTTTCGCGGCGAGGCCGGGTACGGAGGTCGATCCGATGTGCTGAATCGCTACGGCGCCCCGCGGTCCGAGCGCTGTGGGGATGCAGTCCTCGTGACGTTGGTAGGCCTGGGCCAAGCGGGGTCTGGATCGACGACGACGAGCTCGCGCTTCTCGACGCCACCGACTAGCTCGGCGATCGTTACGTCTGCACGTCGATGAGGGCGGGGCGCAGGAGGCATCAGACGAGCGTAAGCAGCCGCGCTTGCTCCCGACAACTGCTAGCACGGACGTCCGCATTTGCCGCGGATGGCGCGTTCGATCGTCCGGGTTGAGGGCGTCGGTCTCATCCCGTCCTCGGTCGCCAGGAGCGGGCTGGCCAGTCAAGAAGGCGCAACGGGTGGAGGCTGGGAAACCGTCGGCCTTAATCGCGAGCGGTGAAGGAGTGGTGCTCGTGAAGGACTGTCCAGTGATCGCCCACCTTGCGCAGCCCCACAGTAAGGCGTAGACGTCGGTCCGGGATGGCCGCAAGCTCCTCAGGAGTCCCGCACCGAAGCAAGCCGTATGCGAATGCCACGTCTGGGCCGGCAACAACCTCCAACGACAAGAGATCGAAGGTGGCCCTCTCCTGCCACTTAAAGAACCCCGGCCACGTCTGCTCGTATGCGGCCAACCCGCGTACCCCATCCTCGGGTGGCGGGACGTCGTACATCACGATTTCCGGAGCGTGATGCGCCAGGACAGCCTCTAAATCGCCCTCGTGCGCAGCGATAGCCCACCCTTCGATGAGGTTCCGGATGGCCACTTCGTCGTCGTTCATCCTGCGCACCTCCGTTTGACAGGGTGTTCACCCCTTCGCGCACTGGATCGGTGGGCGCCATGTCCGCTCGTCCAGAACAGCGGGCCACCTTCGGTCCCACCATGCCACTCACGGCTCACGCTTGAGGGACAACTGTGCTGACGCTCGGTCACCGACGTCGTCACGTGCTGGAAGCCCCCAGTGCAGAATCCACCCCAGCAGACGTCCTCTCTTGCCGCTGACTGGGCGTGGTCCAGGCGAGCTATCGAGAGTCGGGGAACGGATTGGGGGCCGGCCGGTGTCGGGATAGTTGTGGCATCGAATCGTGCTGGCCGGCTGACGCGCGGCATCTGCGCCGTGCTGCTGGGAACGTCCGTAGCAGGTTGCGGGGCTGACGCGATCATGACGCCGGTGAGCTTCCACGACGCGAGGGTCGTGCGTGGGGATGCGACCCTCATCAGGCTGTCGGCCGATTCGTGCAAGAGCCAGCCCTATCAGGTGAGGATCTCGGAGTCGGCTCGCGAGGTCCGTATCGCACTGGCCGCCGCCACACCCGAGGGCCCGCCGTTCCCAGCGTGCAGCGATCTGGTGGCGGTGCGCCTCAAGAAGCCGCTCGGCTCACGGCGCCTGTGGACGCCACCACCGATCGCCAAGTGCCTCATTGAGCAGGACCGCACCTTCTCCCCCAAGCAAGAGCATCCGCAAAATGCCGCAGAGATCACGGACACTGCGTATCGTTCCAACGCCAGTCAAGAGAAAGTGAGGCGGCATTGTGGCATTCATCTGGCTCGGGCTGACCTTGGGCATGCTCGCCACTGTCACCATGTTCGGCGGCACTCCCGTCGAACTGGTGGTCTTCTTGTTCGCGGTATCCGCTGGCTGCGTCATCTGGGGCCTCATCCGACTGCTGAGGGCTCGAGCATCCGCCTGACTCGCACGCTCATGCCGCCGATGGCGCCCGGTCGATCGTCCTCGTGATGAAGGGCCCTCTGGGCTGGCCTGCCGCGCCTAAGCCCGTCAGCGGCTGGCCGGCGGCATACGCGTAGGGGGCGGTGTCGGTGAGGGCGTCCGAACGGATCAGCCGGACAACGCTGTCGGGCTGGGTCATGTCGCCGAACCTAGCGCGGACGGCGTAGGGGCTCTGGCAACCCGGCCAGACCTCTTGTCGGCCGACCAGGCCGTGGTTGCGTGCGACATCCGCAACCCTCCGCGAGCACCTTCTCGAAGTCCTTGCGTGCCTGAGACTTCTTGCCCTCGGCGAGATACGTCTGCCCCGGTTCCAACAGAGCCATGCGGCGGAGAGCAGGGGGACGCGACCGCGGCGCCAGTGCGGCCTTCAGGGCCTCGCGCGAGGCCTCGTAGGGGCCCTGCGCCCGAGTGGAGTGTTATGGCCGATTCGCGAGTCTGAGTACGAGGAGGCACAGGGTCATCGCCGCCAGTACACCTCCAGTGTCCCGGCGGATTGGCTGAAGGCTACCCGGCTGGTCAGGCCGAGGGCTTGCCGCGGTAGCGGCGCACCTTGGCGCGGTCGCCGCAGGTGCCCATGTCGCACCAGCGCCGCAGCTTGCTGCGGGAACGGTCGAGGAAGGGGTGCGTGCAGCGGTCATCGGCGCAGAAGCGCACGACGGCCCCATCGGTGCGGTCGAACAGTTCCACTCCGGCCTGGGCCACCGCGGCGAGACAGGCGCCGGCGTCTCCTCGGCGTACCCGTCGCCCGTCCGGATCGAGAGTCTGCACCGGTCGCGGCCGGCGAGCGACGCGGTTGAGCGCCAATCGGCTTTGTTCGGGTAGCGGCGTCTCGTCGACCAGTGAGCGCACCAGGAGGTGCAGGTGTTCACGGAACCGGCGCGCCTGCGCGAGGTGGGCGGCGTCCACCTTCGGCTGACGGTCGACGAGTCCCGCTTCGACGTACCACCTCGCAAGGGCCGCACCGCTGGCCAGGCCCTCCTCGTCGGCGGTTCCGCGTTCGCTCAGCGTGCCGACGAAGTCCAACGCGGCATTGCCGGCGACATGCAACATAGCCATGTCACTAGTTTGACCGGTTACACGGTTGGTGGCAACGTCGACGGTGTAACCGGTCGAAGGAGTGTCATATGGGTGACAAACGCATCGGTACGTATGTGCTGGCTGCGGTGCTGGTCCGGTGCATGGACGCCGGCGCGACCGTCGGTTTGGTGCTGCTGTGCGCGGCCTCGCACGTGCCGTCGCCGTTGCGCACTGCCGGGCTCATCGGCGCCGCGCTTACCGCTCCCCACGCCCTCGGGTTCCTGTCCGCTCCGCTGCTGGACCGCGTCGCCGACCCGCGCCGTGTCGTGGCGGTGGCAGCAACCGTCTTCGCCGCCCTGTTGGCGCTGGTCACCACGTGGCTCGGTGCCACGCCGCTGCCGCTCGTACTGCTCCTGGCGCTCGGTGCCGGCGCGGCCGGTCCGATGCTCACCGGTGGCCTGAGCAGCCTCGCGGAGGGCCGTACCACCGACGACCGAACCCGCCGCCTGCGCGCACTCGATGCTCTCACCTACGGCGTGGCCGGGGCCGGCGCGCCGGTTGTCGTCTCCGTCCTGGCCGCCGCCGCCTCACCGCGCGGCGGGCTGCTCGCGCTGAGTGCCCTCGGCCTCGTGGGCGCCTTCCTGGTCCTGGGCTTGCCGGCGGCGCGGACGTCACCGGCTCGGGTTCCGCGCGCCCGCCAGCACGCCGAGACCGAGCTGCTCCACGGCGCCGACCCGTCGGGGCCCGGGGTCCGCGCCGGACCGGCCGCAGTCTTTCGCCACGTCCAACTGCGCCGCGTCGCGCTGCTCACGTGGGTCGGCGCGTTTCTGATCGCCGCGGCCCTGCTTGCAGGGATGAGCCAGGGCGAAAAGCACGCCAGCGGACATGGCGGGTGGGTGGCCGCGGCCTTTGGGCTCGGCAGCCTGACCGGCGGGCTCGCCTTGACTCTCCACCCGCCCCGGATGTCACCCGAGCGTGGGATGACTCTCCTTGTCACCCTGATGGCTCCGGTGCTCTTCGCGGTCGTCGTCCTCGGCGGGTGGTTCCCGGTGCTGATGGCGACGTACGCAGTCCTTGGCCTCGTCATGGCAGCACAGACCGTGCTGAGCCTCGCCGCCAGAGGCGAATATGCCCCGCCGAGTGCCCGCGGCTCTGTCTTCGTGACCGTCGCGGGGACGAAGGTGGCCTTCTCGTCCGCCGGGACGGCTCTGGCTGGCTTGGTGGCCGGGTTCGGTTCCCGATCGACGCTGGTGGCCGTCGCCGGAGTCGCGCTTGTCAGTGCGGCCTTCGCCGGCCTCGGGGTGCGGCGTTTCCCAGCCGAAGGTCGGCCGTAGACCGTACGGTGTGTCGTTCACCACGGACGGCACTTGTCACCGTGAGGGTGGCCGACGCGCGGCGGAATGACGTGGGCTGATTGGTGAGGGATCAGGACCGAACGTCACTGTCGAGCCTTCGACGCCGACGTTTCGGGAAGGCGGCTTCAACCCGAAGCATGGGGTCGCTGCGCGGTGCCAAGATGTGAGGGTGGCGTCAGACACTGGGATGGTGGCCTTGGGTTTCGGCAAGTTCGCGCGGGCGGATCGCATCTTTGCCCTCGAGCGAATCACCGGAGAGGGACGTGGTGATGGTCGCCGCACCCGGGTGTGGATCGATGGCATCGCTGATCCGCTGATCGCCTCACGGACTGAGGCCACCATCCTTCGAGACATGGGCCAGGAAACTGCTGTCGTCGGCCCCGAGTTAGACGAAGCCTTGGACCTAGCCGCACGTTTGGCGGCTGCGGCTAAAGAGGGCCGGGTGGATCTGAGCGACCTTGGCCGTCGAGCCCGGAGGCTTCTTGCCTCAACGACAAGGTCTGCATCTGGCAGCGACGCGACCGATTGAGTGACACCGTTCGCTCGATCGGACGGGAGAGAACCAAACCGAAAATGGTGCTTCGCATTGTGCGCCCCCATGTGGGCCATGTCGAATCGCATGCAGATTGCTCCGGCAGGTTCGCTGGCCATCGTGCCGGCATGCGGGTTTGCATGCCAGCCAACAGCGTTGCGCATTGTTTCAGTCGGGAGGGTCACGAGCTTGTAAGCGCCGCAATGGCAGATGACCACGGCCGATCAAAGGAGCTCGGGACTACTAACGGCTGATGTCTCCGCCGCTGAGCCATATCAGGCGTTTCCCTGGCCGCATCAGGACCTGGGGCATGGAAGATTGCCTATCCCGGCTCCGCGCCACCATCTGGGTGAGCAAGAGGACGTCGGCGTCACGTGTCGATGTCCTGGTCGGGCCTCTCGCGGCGCTCTGCCAGCTCTGCTCGCAATCGCCGCTCGTGGCGGCGCAAGTCAGCCACCCGAGCGGTCTGGCCAGGCAGCGGCCTCGACCCGGACCTTGCCTCCTCACGTAGGCGGTCCTCTGTCCGAGTCAACTCGAGGATCAACTCTTGGATGCTCAGGTGAGACAGGTCTGCCTCGGGCTCACTCCGCGGACCAGACACGTCTTCAGAATACGTCTGATGCGGTCACGTGACCCCCTCTGACTGACCCAGCGGAGGCACGCCGATGTGGGTGCGCGAGTCCGGGGTCAGGGTTAGATTGGCGGCATCATGGCTGCGGACGGGGATGATGCCGATGTCCACCGACGACAACAAGCGGGTCGTGGTCGAGTTCGTCCGACGTTGCCAAGATCAGCATGACCTGGCCTACGCCGACGAGGTCTTCCACCCGGGGTTCGTGAACCACTACCGGCCCGAGGGGCGGACCATTCCGAGCACGGAGCGACCAGCGAGCGGGTTCCAGGCCTTCTACGGGCAGCTGCTACAGGCCTTTCCGGATGCCCGCATGCAGATCAACGACCAGATCGCCGAGGGCGATCTGGTCAGTACGCGGAGGACGTTGCGCGGTACTCATCGCGGCGAGCTTTGGGGACTGGAGCCGACCGGCAACCACATCGAGTTCGAGTTCATCGACATCTTCCGCATCTCCGATGGCCTGCTCGTCGAACACTGGACATCCATGGACCTCGGCGCCTTGAAGAGCCAGATGCGTGGGAAGACTGCTTAGACCATTCGAGTCCCCTTCCCAGACGAGATGGGCCGTCGCTAGCGGCGGTGAGACGCGCGGTTCATGAGAGTGGTTCGGCGTTCCGAGTTGGCGTCAGGCGCAGGCTCCTGCGAGTGGGTCCTTGAATATCGGCGGCGTCCGAGCCCAGGCGAGGCATCGGAGTCCCGGAAGAACCCGGATCGCGTCTTCGCGGAATTCCTCGGGAATCGCCTTCGGCATGGTGCACGTCCTTCCAGCGCCGACACACATCGACGCAGATCCGATGTCCCCTATCCGTGCAGCAGACCCGACCGCACCCAAGCCACTAGGACGAGCGCAGCAATCCACGTCGCAAACCATCCTCGCTGAAAGGCCATGGCGGGTGACTCGAGGCGGTCGTGAGGCGGGGTGGGAGCGCGCGGTCCTATGAACGTCGGGCACGGTCGCCTACTCTCACGGCATGAACGAGTTCCTGGCGGCCCTCGCTGGTGCCGTCGTCGGCGGGCTCATCACGGCGGTGACGTCTTGGCGCCTGCTCAAGGCGCAGTGGGGGCGGGAAGATGCAGCTCGACAGGAGCGCGCCATCTGGGACGAGATCGAGAAGATCCACAATGCCCTCAAGAGCGTCCACATCGACGGCCCCCGGCTCGACCCCGGCGTCCTCGTAGAGCTGCAGATTCGACTTGGGCGGCTCGGCAACATCGTCGAGGCCACGCATCCGGCTCTGTACACCGTGATCGATGAGGTCATGACGAAGCTGAACAGTCCCCTGAGGTCCACGTGGCAAGAAGGGGTCGACGACCTGCTCAACCTCAGCCTCAACTGGCTGCGGGACCCGAAGACGCTGGGGCGGCGCCATTCGTGAGCGTGCACGCGGGCTGCAGCAGGATCTGCGTCACAGGCGAGACCGTGCAACGTGACCGGCTCCCGGCGGTGTGACGGAGGTACGGATGCGACATCGCGACGTCGCATGCATGCGAGGAACTGCTCGCGGTTCTTCGCGTGACGCCGCGCTCGTGCGGGATTCGGCGGTGTCGTGGACAAGACATTTCCTCCACATTTCCTCCCCAGATCGGTCCCCCCGAATGTGATGTTGGGTTCGTTGTGCTGCGGTTCAGCGGGACGGCCAGTGCCGGGTCGCAGGAACGGGTCACCAGACCGCCCAGATGGGTCGCGTCCTGGCCGGGTCTTCCCATCCATCGTTTGTCCTGACATGCTGACATGAGTTGCGGGCGGGCCGCGGCTGACGATCACTGGAAGGACGGCGTGCATGAAGATCGGGCTCATCACCGACTCGCTGGGTCACCTCTCGTTCGAGGACGCGCTGGACGTGGCCCAGCGGCTGGGGTTGGACTCCGTGGAGGTGGCCACCGGTAACTGGTCGGAGGCCCCGCACATCGACCTTGCGGCGGTGCTGGCCTCAGAGGGGGCGCGGCAGGAATTCGCGGGCAAGGTCACGGATCGGGGTCTGAGCCTGAGCGCCCTGAACGCCAACGGCAACCAGCTGCACCCGGTCAGCGGGCCGGCACACGACAAGGTCTTACGAGACACCATCGACCTGGCGAGCGCCCTCGGCGTGTCGACCGTGGTGTGCATGTCCGGCCTGCCCGCAGGGCGGGGCGACTCGGTGCCCAACTGGATCACCTCATCGTGGCCGCCGGAGAACCTCGAGGTGCTCGCGTACCAGTGGGACGAGGTCGCCATCCCGTACTGGAGAGAGCTGGCGGGCTTCGCCCGTGACCGCGGGGTCCGCCTGGCGATCGAGGCCTGCTTCAACCAGCTGGTGTACAACCCGTCCACGCTGCTACGGCTGGTCGACGCTGTGGGCGACGACGTGATCGGCGCCAACCTGGACCCATCGCATCTGATGGGGATGGGCGCGGACATGCCGGCCGTCATCCGGGCGCTGGGCGGTTCGATCATCCATGTGCACGCCAAGGACACCCGGGTCGACAGCGTCGTCACCGCCCGCGATGGACTGCTGACCTCGCACCCGATGGAAAGGGCGAACCTGCGCTCGTGGAACTACGTGACCCTCGGTCTGGGCCACCCGGCCGGGGAGACCTTCTGGGCCGAGTTCGTCTACACGCTGCGCTCGGTTGGCTACGAGGGCACCCTGAACATCGAGCACGAGGACGTGCTCGTCAACTCGGTCGAGGGAGTCAGTAGGGCCGCGCGGCTGCTCCAACGGGTGGCACTCGTCGAGGCGCCCGACTGGAAGCCGGCCGACGTCTGACCGCCGAGGGAGAACCCCGCTCGCCACCGATGCGCGCGGACGTGTGGGGCACATCGATGCCGGGGTCGTCGGTGCTCACGGGTCGGCAGGCCGCGAAGTGCCGCAGCATGAGCCCCACCTCCGTGGGCGGTTATGCCACGAATCCACGCACCGTCGGGAACACTGCCCCCTGAGACGAGTCGCCACCTCGTTCGTTGCCCTGGTCAGCCTTGGCTTCCTTTCCGCTTGTGGACCCGAAGCGCCCACTCCTGCGGTTACGTTCACCTATACACCGCCTGCAGCGGAGGCGCCGGCGGCCCCGGCTCGCGACTCTAGCTTGCGCACAGATCGAGGCTCAGAAGTCGGTCATTCTCCCTCAATGCTGACGGCTACGCCGACAGTTGCTCGAGCGAGGACGACCAGATGCTTCAGGCAGCTGGCTGCTGAAGTGCGCGTCGCACGGCCAGTCCCGGGTGCCCGGGGCCGGCCCCTTCGAGTGGCGGCGGTATGACCTGGCCCGATCTGGCTGGCCAGCCCGCGACGACTGTGACCCGGACTGCCTGGCAGTCCGGGTCACAGGTCACCGGTGCGGACTCCGGTACCTCGCTCGGTTTGGGGTCATCGCGGCCAGTGCAGTTCAGGCATGCGTAGGTGCCCTGACCTCGTTGACCACTTCGAACACCGTCTCCTGCGGGGGTTCGGTGAACCCGCCGGGGATGCCTTGCTGCATGCGTGGCATCAGGGTCGAGTCGCGGAATGTCTCCCAGCTCTCCTTCGTGTCGTGCACGGCCACGATGGTCCAGCCGTCTGCAGACGGGCCGGCCGCGTGGAACACCTGCCCGGCCGGTAGGCTCCCGTCGGCCGGGTGAACCGCCGCGATCGAGGCCTCGTACTGATCCTTCGTACCACCCTTGAACTGGTGAACGACGCCGTAACTCATGAGGCTGCCCTCGCTTCTTCGGGTGCACCCCGGCCCGGATAGGGGCGGCCCGGGAAAGTCTCGGCGGGGCGTCTCGACGCTACGCTCGGGCCGAAGACGTTGTCGATGGACAAACCAGCCCACGGCGTTTCCAGTTCCCGCCCTGTGGCGCGGACTGGTCTGGCTCGTCGAGGACATTGGCGGAGTCGGACAGACCGCCGCCAGTTGGGTCGCCGTCATTGAATCCAGTCGAGATGGCAGGAGGTTGGTGTTCGACATGGCATGCTCGCCGGCGATCTGACGACCAGGTCAGAGCCACGGATCGCCCCGCAGACTGTGAGGGATCTTGACTGACGCTAGCCGGCCGCTCACCGGCCGAGTCGACAGGCGTCCCCAAGCGGCGGAAAGACGCGCCTGACTTGCGCTTGCGCGAGCACCTCCCCGACCTTCGGGGGCGGGAGCCTTGAACCCATGACGGATCGTCGGTCGTCCACCGTTTGGGAGCTCCTTCGTGAGTTCGCGCAAGCGCAGACGGGCACCTTTACCTCCCAGGAGGTCATCTCCTGGTTTGGGCGCCACGCGGCGGGGAGAGCCACAGACGGTTCGATCCGAGTCCACACTCGCGGCGCCAGCTGGAACGTTGCAGATCGGTCGCAGTTCTCGCACCGGGAGCCGTTCCTCACACGAGTCGATCGGGGACTGTTTCGTCGAGCAGCCTCCTGCGCCTCACGTCGAACCATCTGCGGCAAATGCGGATGATCCGCAGTGGATGGAATCTTGCTCGGGTCACGGGCTGGTGTCTCCGTCGCTTGGGTCCGTAAGCAGGCGGCGATGGAGTTCCGTGGTCAGCACGTGTATTTGGCGCGTCAAGTCGGTGTTCGTCTTGAGCTCAAGCTCCGACTCTTTGAAATCGTGCGCCGCTTTAGCCGACGCAAATGCGGCCTGACGGTTCTGGCCGATCATGACGAACGTCGACAGGAAGATCGCCTCGAGCGAGACGACCAGCGTCAGGGTGGGCCAAGGGCTCCTCTCGAAGACGAGCATCCACACCGCGAACACCGCGGCGTGTAGGTACACGAACCCCATCGAGCCCGCGAAGGCCGTGATCCTGTCGGCCGTTCGCAACTGGAAGTCTTCGGCGCGCTGCTGAAGGATCTCGTTGAAGGCGGGATGCCTGTGTTGCTGCGCGGGAACGGTCACATCGCTCATGCGGATCACCGTAGGACCGAACGACACGGACGTCGCGCTGCTCCTGGCCACGAGGATCGAGCTTCTCTGCCTGGCAACACGCGTGGTTGGTGTGCGACCCGGGCGATGTAGAGCGCGATGCCCCTGCCTACCGCAAAGCGAACTTCGCTAGCGGTCCTGCTGGTCGGGCACTCCGGGTGTCCAGCGTCTCGCACGCTCATCGGCAGGATGAGGGCAAGAGGCACCCCGGCCGGCAAGCGGCGAAGTGACGCAATCGATCTGGGCGACTCGCTACGGGTTGACCCCTGATGTCGTCGACTTACTGCATCGTTGCACCGTGACCCTCTTCGGCCCTTTCTCGGTTGGCGCAGACGACATCGAGCGGATTCGCTCTGCGGATTTCAGCCAGTTCGTGAACCGACTACTCGAAGCCGAAGTTGCCGCTGGCGGAATGGCGGGAACTGCATTGGAGAGCACCTACCGCGACAACACCGCCGACGGAGGAGTTGACGCGGCCCTGCGGCAGGCGACGAAGACTACTTGGGTGCCTGCTGGCGAGAGCGCGTGGCAGTTCAAGGCCGGGGATCTCCCACCGGCGAAGTGCAAAGAAGAGCTGGGAGGCGCGGCGTACGCGTCGGAAATCCTTAGATCTGGTGGCAAGTACCGCCTGGTTCTTGGACACTCAATGACCTCGGCGAAGATCGCCAGCCGTCGAAATGCACTGCGCGAGAGGGCGAAGGAACTTGGGATCTCCTTGGAGCATGACTCGATCGAAGTCATAGGCGCCGACGGCTTGGCGCGTTGGGTCCAGCAATACCCGGCGCTAGCTGTCAGCCCACTGCTCGGTGGCGCTGGCTATGTCGGACAGACCTTCGAGGAGTGGTCGAGATCGCGCCGGCACCAAGGGGAGTGGATAACCTCCGAGAGCCGTCAGAACGCGATTGACGGCATCCGAGAGGTTCTCGAAGGCGACTCCCAGCGAGACATTCACATTGATGGTGTGAGCGGTCTGGGCAAAACACGGCTCGTGTTGGAGGCATTGCGCGGCCATGCCCTTGAGCCGCTCACCGTCTATGCTCCGGCATCTGACGACTTTCAGTCGCCAACCCTTGCCCTGCTGCAGGCGCAGGGGCGAACCGCGGTCGTCGTAGTTGACGAATGCGATGCCCGACGGCATGAGGTTTATGCGTCCGTCATGGCTCATGACACTTCCCTGCGTCTAGTGACCATGGGGGAACCGACCGGCAGCTCCACTAGGTCGGCGATGGTGGGGCTCGAAGGTCTTGAGGACGGGGCAATGACGTCGCTCCTTCGAGCGAATGAGCCAACACTCTGGGCCGAGGCGATCAGTGTGATCGTCCGTCTTGCCGACGGCAACGTCGACTACGCGTTGAAGGCTGCGAAGGCCCTGCTGGCGGCCGGTGGTGGGTATGCTGGGGGGCTGGTCAGTGAGGCCGACATCAGCAGGTTCATTACGGACCAACTTCCCGAGGGGGCACTTTTTTTAGCCTCGGCAGTCCTTGCCCTGTTTAGTCGGATAGGTTTCGATGCCGAGGTCGCCGGTGAGCTCCAACTTGTGGCGGCTCGACTTGGGATTCCAGAGTCGGAACTGCGCAGCGCTGCGCGGCACCTTGAGCGCCATGGGCTCCTTACCCATCAGGGACGTTTCAGGAGCGTAGGTCCCCAACCAGTGGCCCTGTACCTGGCTTCGGTTGCATGGCAGGAATTTGGGAACAGCATCGTTGGCGAGCTGCTGCCGCAACTCGATGAAGACATGACCGAACGGCTGTTTCGTAGGGCGGCGGACATCGGTGATCCCGAGGTATCGCGTCACGCGGTCGAGCGGGCGATGGCCGCCGACGGCGTGCTTGGGTCGTGGGAGCAGCTTGCAACGGGTGGGCGCTCGCGGCTCTTAATGCATCTCGCCGTCCTCGCCCCCACGGCGACAGCTGTTCGGCTCGAGGCGCTCATCAGCGAGGTGACCGAGGCCGAACTTGCCGCATACAAGTCGATCCGGCGGGACCTTATCTGGGCTGTCGAGAAGTTGGTATGGCATACAGAAACCTTCGAGGTCGCAGCCGACATGCTGTTACGTCTGGCAATCGCGGAGAACGAAGACTTCAGCAACAACGCGACGGGAACCTGGGTAGGTCTCTTCGGGACCATGCTGCCGGCGACTGCTGCTGGCCCGGAGACGCGTCTCGCATACTTAACGGACGCCGCAGGTGCGCATGACCCGCGTATCCGGCGGTTATTCGTCAAGGCAGCGAATCATGCGTTGGACCGACACGAAACAACGATGGTTTCTGGCGAACTCCAAGGCGGGACGATTGTCGAACCTCGTGGGACTCCTGCGACCTACGGCGAAGCGTGGAGCTATCGAAACGGAGTGACCGACTTGCTTCGTGCGATGGTCTCGGACGAGCCTGAGCCAGAGATCGCCCAAGAGGCGCTCACGGTTTTGGTCTCGGCTATCCATCCGAGCCTTGAAATTCCTCCCTTGATGGCTCACCTCGCCGACGCGCTAGCTTCACTGCGTGGCGCAGACCTCAGGCTGGTCCGCAAGGAGATCGAGAGCCTCCGCTCACTCTTCGTACGTGCCGAGGTGTCCGACGCGAGGCCGGCGGCTCTGGAGGAACTGGCAGCCCAGCTGCCACCTGAATCACTGAATGATCGACTCTGGGCCCTTTCGCAGATGAACTCGTGGGACAAGGAAGACGGCCAATTGGCTCAGGACATAGTGGCGGCGGCAGCTGCCCTGGGAGACGGCCAGGGGCCTGGCGCGCTACTGGGGCTCCTCGCCGACGGCGAGCCAGCTGCTGCCTTCGAGATCGGACGAGCACTCGCCAATTTCGCCTCCGAACGGTTCCAGTACCTAGAGGATCTTGCGCGGTACGTGGGCCGTCCGAATAGTGCAGCGATCGTCGGCTACCTCTGGCAGATCACGGAGGCCGGGGACGACGCGGCGTTCGACGACTTCATAGACCGCATTGACGCGACCGCACTGCAGAAGGTCGAACTTACTGTGCGAGGCCCGATCAGTGACCGCGCCAACGAGCGTCTGAGTCACCTGATCGACGAATTGACGGTGGCAGACGGCGCACGGCTGGTGTTCAGGTGGATGCGAGACGCGACGGCAGACCAACTCGCTGATCGAGTTGACGCCTGGCGTTCAAGAATGGCAACGCAGATCGACTACAACGCAACCGTGGACCTTGTCGCACTCTGGCTCCATGGCCGTCGCGACGCCGCGAACGATCGGCTGCTCGACACAATCGCCGTCCTGCTGGCCGAACGACAACGCTTTCCGCACGTCGGTCAGCAGACCTGGGACTGGAGTCAGTTGGCCTCGACGACGCTCGAGCGTGATCCAGCAGGGCTGGCGGCACTCATGTTGGACCTAGTCGCTGAGGACGCGCTGAGCATCCATGACGGATCCGATGAGCAGACCGTGCTCAAGGCGGCGATCACCAACGGTGGACCACCAGCCTGGCGTGCGGCGATCGAACGAGTCGCGAGTGGGTCATGGAGGCTCGCGTTTTCGGCTCGGGGCTGGCTCGCTGACTGTGTCGATGTCGACTCAGCACGGGAGTGGGTTGACGACGACCTCGATCGCGCGCGTGCCCTCGCGTCCGTGGCAACCCTTGGCGGAGAACGAATAACCGATATTGCAACGTTCCTGCTGACAAGGTTCGGTGACGACCAGCAGGTCAGTTCGTCGTTATATGGCGAGTTCGAGAGCGGCATGTGGTGGGGTTCAGAAGCAGACCGGATCGCCGGTCAGATAAGTCGGGTCCGCGGATGGATCGACCAGCCTGGTGTAAACAAGGAAGTCAAGAGATGGCTTAGAGAACTGATCGTCAGTCTTGAGGCATCCCGAGTTCGCGCGAAGCAGCGCGAGGCGGAGGAGCACTTCTGAGCGAGTGTGTCCACGATGCCCCCGGCCAGGCAATCGCCAGCACGTCATTCTGGGCGGAATGGGCGCCCTTCGGAGGATGCGAGCCCGGGGCGTATGGGGGCGGCGGCGCGTCACCCCGTGGGCGACCCAGAAGCCGGCCGCGCGGTGGTCAGAGGGTGGCACTTCTGTGGGTGCGGCAGCGATCACGGGTTTCGCACATCAGTCGGGCAGGCGGGTCCCGGTGAGGTTCTCCGCCACGGCCCAGAGTGACTCGGCGAGGGTTGGACGGCGGGCGGAGCGCGGGTGCGTGACGAGCGTGGCTGAACCAGCCAGCCCGAAGCGTCCGCTCGGCCCGTAGAACGCACCCTGGGTCGCGGTCGGGTCCGCGATTGCGTGTAGCAGTGGCTCGGTCCCCTGCTCGACCTCCTGCACCGGCAAGAAGCCCAGGCGCGTGTAGAGCGGCGGCTTGCTGCCGTCACGGCCGATGCTCGCCCCGGCGATCTGGAGGTTCGTGCGCGTGTAGCCGGGGTGGGCCAGGGTGCTGAGCAGCGGCCAGCCGCGTTCGGTGGCGACCCGCGCGAGATGGATCCCGAGGAGGCTGTCGGCCAGCTTGGACTGGGCGTAGGCGCGCCACGGGCTCCACCGACGCGAGGTCCACTGGAGGTCCGCGAAGTCGATCCGGCCCATCGCCGCGGCACCGCTCGTCATCGTCGCGACCCGCGGCTGGTCGCCGGCGAGCAGGAGCGGCAGCAGGAGGTTGGTGAGGGCGAACGGGCCGAGGAAGTTCGTCCCGAGCTGCAGCTCGAACCCGTCGACCGTCTCGAACCGGCGCGGCGGGGCCATGACCCCGGCGTTGTTGACGAGGACGTCGATCGGGCGGCCCTGCGACACCATCGAGTCCGCGAACTCACGCACTGACGACAGGTCGGCGAGGTCGAGACGTCGGACGGTCACCGAGGCCTCGGGCACGGCGTCGAGGATCTCGGCGCGGGCCGCGTCGCCCTTGTCCGTCGAGCGGACCGCCATGACGACGTCGGCTCCGGCCGCGGCGAGTCGCCGGGCGGCCTCCTTGCCGGTCCCGCTGTTGCTGCCGGTGACGACGACGCGCCGGCCGGTGAGGTCGGGGAGCTGGTCCATGGGTGGCCTCTCGGGGTCGTGCGGCGGGGTCGTGCGGCGGGGTCGTGCGGCGGGGTCGTGCGGCGGGGTCGTCCCGAGGGGTCGTCCGCCCGGGCTGCGTGCCGACCCTAGCGACAACGCACGAGCGGGCACGGTGATGCCCGACGCGCCCCTTCGCCGCCGGTCCCGCCCCGCCGCTCCACCGCCCAGCTTCGTGAGTCGCCCACTCTCACAGGGCCGACCGAAGGTGGGCGGCATACGATCGACAGCGGGCGGGTACCTGTCACGCCGGGGCCCGGCCACCGACGTCGGTGCCCGTGTGGCGGGCAGGAAGGACTCAGGGGAATGTCGGACCAGCACACCCAGCACAGCGAGCACAGCCAGCTCTCCGGCGCGTTCAGCCGCCGGACCCTCCTCGGCCTCGGCGGCGCGGCGGTCGTCACCGGCGCACTCGCCGCGTGCGGCAGCAACACCGGCCGCCAGCCGGCCGAGTCGGGTGGGGCGTCGGGCGGCGGTGGTGGCGGGACGACGATCCAGCAGTGGTACCACCAGTACGGCGAGGCGGGCACCCAGCAGGCCGTCGAGCGCTACGCCGCCGCGTACAAGGACGCCACGGTCAAGGTCAGCTGGAAGCCCGGCGACTACGACCAGTCGACCGCCGCGTCGCTGCTGACGAACGCCGGCCCCGACGTCTTCGAGTACGGCAACGGCCCGACGATCGACATGATCAAGGGCAACCAGGTCGTCGAGCTCACGGACCTGCTCGGCGACGCCAGGAGCGACTTCAACCCCGGCATCCTCAAGCGGATGACCTACCAGGACAAGGTCTGGGCGATCCCCCAGGTCATCGACATGCAGCTGCTCGTCTACCGCAAGTCGATGCTCGACAAGGCCGGCGTCACGCCGCCGCAGACCATCGACGAGCTCGTCGCAGCCGCCAAGAAGCTGACCCAGGGCGACGTCAAGGGCCTCTTCCTCGGCAACGACGGCGGCGCCGGCCTCATGGGCGGCCCGATGCTGTGGTCCGCGGGCCTGGACTACCTCACCGAGGACAACAAGTTCGGCTTCGACGACCCCCGCGCCGCCACCGCGCTCGGCAAGCTGCGCGAGATGTGGGACGCCAAGGTGCTCCTCCTCGGCGCACCCAAGGACTGGTTCGACGCGTCGGCCCTCACCGCCGGCCTGACCGCGATGCAGTTCACCGGCCTGTGGACCTTCCCCGACATCAAGAAGGGCATCGGCGACGACTTCGGCGTCATGGCCTGGCCTGCCCTCGACGGCAGCGGCAAGCCGTCGGTGCCCGTCGGCGCGTACGGCTCGTGCGTCAGCGCCAAGGCCAAGGATGTCGACGCGGCCAAGAAGTTCGTCAAGTGGCTGTGGGTCGACCAGACCCAGGACCAGCTCGACTTCGCCACCGCCTACGGCTTCCACATCCCGTCGCGCACCAGCCTCATCAGCCAGGCCTCGACGCTCAAGGAGGGCCAGGCCGCCGACGCCGCCAAGCTCGCCACCGACGTCGGTCACGCGCAGAGCCCGCTGCTGTGGACGCCGAAGTGCGCCACCGCCTTCGGCGACGCGATGAACCGCATCGTCAAGGAGGGGGCCGACCCGGCCGGCGAGATCGCCAAGGTCAAGGCCGTCGCCGAGCCGGAACTGAAGCGGGTGCTCGCCTGAGCGCGCCGGCCACGACGAGCCGGGCGGACGCGTCCGGCCCCCTGCCGACGCGTCCGCCCCTGGCCCAGCGGCTGCGCGGATACCAGAACCGCAACGTGTGGTTCTGGCTCTTCGTCGGCCCTTTCGTCCTCGGGCTCGTCGTCTTCGTCTACGTGCCGATCGCCTGGTCGATCTACCTGTCGTTCTTCGACGCGTACAACACGGTGACCCCGACGACGTTCGTCGGCGCCGCGAACTACCTCGACATGCTGCGCGACCCGGCCTTCCGCAGCAGCCTGCTCACCTTCGTCGCGTTCGCCGTCTTCATCGTGCCGACGACGTTCGTCCTCTCGCTCGGGGCGGCACTGCTCGTGGCCCGGACGCGGGTCATGCAGGCGTTCTTCCGCTCGGTGTTCTTCCTCCCGACGGCCTGCTCGTACGTCGTCGCGGCCCTCGTGTGGAAGATGTCGATCTTCAGCGGCATCCGCTCCGGCCTGGCCAACGCGGTCCTCGGCTGGTTCGGCGTCGACGCGATCCCGTGGCTCAGCCTCGCCGACCCGCCCTGGTACTGGCTCGTCATCGTCACGGCCCGGCTCTGGCTGCAGGTCGGCTTCTACATGATCCTGTTCCTCGCCGGCATCCAGCGGATCAGCCCGACGCTCTACGAGGCGGCGGCCATCGACGGCGCCGAGGGCTGGAAGGTCTTCCGCCACATCACCCTGCCGCAGCTGCGGGCGACGTCGACGGCGGTGCTGCTGCTCCTGCTCGTCAACGCGTTCCAGGCCTTCGACGAGTTCTACAACATCCTCTCGACGTTCGGCACCTACCCGCCGTACGCCCGGCCGCCGCTCGTCTACCTCTACTACACGGCGCTCGGCTCGGGCCAGGACTTCGGCCACGGATCGGCCGGCGCCGTCATCCTCACGCTCATCATCGCCGTCGTCGCCGTCGTGCAGGGCCGGCTGCTGCGCATCGGGGACCGGGAGGCCTGATGGCCGTCGTCCGCAGCCGGGGCCGGTCCCGCGCCACCGGGTGGGCCCGCTACAGCGCGCTCGTCATCGCGGCACTGCTGTTCCTCGTGCCGTTCTACCTCGTCGTCCGCAGCGCCTTCATGCGCGAGCCGGACCTGTCCGCGCCGGACTTCCACTGGCTGCCGCCGCACTGGAACACCGCCAACCTCACCGACCTGTTCGCCAACCCCGCCATCCCGATGGCCCGCTCGCTGCTCAACTCCGGCCTCATCGCCGTGACCCAGACCATCGGGGTCCTCGTGGTCTCGGGTCTGGCCGGCTACGGCCTCGCCCGCATCCCGTACCGCTGGTCCAACGCCGTCTTCTACTCGATCACCGCGACGCTGCTCATCCCCGCGGCCGTGACCTTCGTGCCGAGCTTCGTCCTCGTCTCGACGCTCGGCTGGATCTCCACGCTGCGCGGCCTCATCATCCCCGGGCTGTTCCAGGCGCTTGCGACGTTCCTGTTCCGGCAGTTCTTCCTGAACTTCCCCCGGGAGATCGAGGAGGCCGCCTTCATCGACGGCCTGTCCTATTGGGGGACGTTCTGGCGCATCGTCGTGCCGAACTCGATGGGGTTCGTCGCCGCCATCGGCACCATCACCTTCATCGGCTCGTGGAACGCCTTCCTCTGGCCGCTCGTCATCGGCCGCGACCAGGAGTCGTGGACCGTGCAGATCGCCCTGTCGACGTTCCTCACCGCGCAGTCGGTGCAGGTGAGCCAGCTGTTCATGGCCGCGCTCGTCGCCATCCTGCCGCTGCTGCTCATGTTCCTGTTCCTGCAGCGCTGGATCGTCGAGGGTGTCGAGCGCACCGGCATCGCCGGCGACTGACGCGTCCGGCGACTGACGCGTCCCACGGGCCGACGCGTCCCGCGAGCTACGCGTCCGCGGGGCGACGCGGCCCGCGGGGCACGCGTCCGGCGAGCTACGGCATCCGGTCCGGGAGGTCGAGCGTGTGCGCGCCCCGGCTGGCCTTGGTCGCCAGGTAGTGCACGTTGGCCGGCGAGAGGTGGACGCCGGTCGGTACGAGCCCGGTCACCTCGATGCCGAGACGCTCGAGCTGGGCCGGCTTGTCGGGGTTGTTCGTCAGCACCCGGACGCGCGGCACGTCGAGGGCGAGCAGCATCTGGGCGGCGACGGTGTAGTCGCGCTCGTCGGCGCCGAAGCCGAGGGCGAGGTTGGCCTGGTAGGTGTCGAGGCCGCGGTCCTGCAGCACGTAGGCGTCGAGCTTCGGGTAGAGCCCGATGCCCCGCCCCTCCTGGCGCAGGTAGAGCAGGTAACCGCCGCTCGATGCGAGGCGGCGGACGGCCTCGTGCAGCTGCGGCCCGCAGTCGCAGCGCTGGCTGCCGAAGACGTCACCCGTCAGGCACTCGCTGTGCAGCCGGACGAGCGGGGCCGAGTGCGGGCCGTGAGGTCCAGCGGAGGCGGCCGGGTCGGCGAGGTCTCCGAGGGCGAGGGCGACGTGCTCGAGACCGTCCACCAGGCCGGTGAAGGTGTGCGCGAGCGCCGTGGTCGTGAACCCGTCAGCGAGCGCGAGCGGCACCACGACCGCCGTGCGGACGGTCGCGGGTGGTGGCGTCGGACCCAAGAGGGGGTCGCTGCCCATGGCCTCGCTCACGGAGCCTCCGTCCGGGCGGGGTCGGGACGTGACGACAGCCCGTAGCGCAGCAGCACGACGTCGCCGATCTGGCGCACCTCGGCCAGCTCGGCCCGCCGCTGCGGGTTGAACGGGAAGGCGGCGTCGCCGACGAACCGGGTGGCGCGCGAGCTGCCGACGAAGAACGGCGCGACGACCAGCTGCAGCTCGTCGGCGAGGTCGGCGGCCAGCACCTGGGTGTGCACCGTGCCGCCGCCTTCGACCATGAGCCGCCGGACGCCACGCGCCGCCAGGTCTGCCCAGACACCGTGGAGGTCGCACGAGTTGCCCGCGTCGACGACGGTCGCGCGGTGGCCGATCCGCGAACGTGCCCCCTCGGCCACGGGTGACGTGCAGTACACGAGCTTCTCGGCGCCGTCGTCGGCGAAGAAGCGGGCCCCGGGGTCGAGGTCGGCGCAGCGGGTCAGCGTCACCTTCGTCGGTGACGCGGGCAGCCCGTGGGCGACGCGCTCGGCGCGGCGGGAGGCCGAGCGGACGAGCAGGCGGGGGTCGTCGTGGCGGATCGTGCCGGCCCCGACGAGGATCGCGTCGGACGCGGCGCGCTCGGCGTCGACCCGGTCGAAGTCGGCGTCGTTGGACAGGAGCAGACGCTGCGGGGACGGGGCGTCGAGGTAGCCGTCGATCGACATGCCGCAGCTGAGCACGACGTACGGACGCGCCGGCGCCTGCGCCCCCGCGGGCGTCGGCCCACGGCTGGTCTCGGCGGCGGGGGTGAGGGCCTCAGGCATGCGCGCCTCCCGCGACGGCGTCGACGCGACGCGTCCGGTGGGCACGTCCTCGGAGCAGCAGGACCGCTGCGCCCGGCAGGCTGGCCACGAGCACCAGTCCACCGTAGACGACGGCGACCACGACGCCCTGCCCTGCGCCGAGCCCGACCGCGCCGAAGGCCCACGCGGCGGCACCCTCGCGCGGTCCCCAGCCGGCGACGTTGAGGGGCACCGCGGCCGCGAGCAGCACGACGAGCGCCACGGGCACGACCCGCACCGGCGGCACGGCCACCCCCGCGGCGCGCGCGGCCAGGACGAACGTGCCGACGTGGCCCGCGACGGCGAGGGCCGAGGCAGCCACCACGCCCGGCCACACCCGTCGGGCGAGGAGCCCACGGCGGAGGTCGGAGCGCGCGGCCCGGACGATCCGTGCCGCACGGGTGCCACTGCCGCGCAGCCGAACCCGAAGGACGAGCAGGACGGCCGCCGCGGCCACACCACCGGCGAGCGCGAGGAGCACCATGTGCTCCTCGACCCACGCCCGCAGCGGTGACGGCACGGCGACGAGGGCGGTGACGGCCAGCCCCGCCTGCACCACCTGCCCGGCGGCCCGCTCCCACACCACGGCGCGGACGCCGCGGCCGAGGTCCCCGGACGACCGGCCGTGCGACACCGCACGGTGCACGTCGCCCGCGACGCCGGCCGGCAGCGTCACGTTGAGGAACTGCGCCCGGTAGGACGCCGCGACGGCGTGCAGGAGCGACAGGTGCAGCCCGAGGCCCCGCGCCACGAGGACCCACCGCCACGCCGCGCACACCGTCGTCACGACCGTGACGGCGACCGCCGCGAGGACGGCGGGGACCAGGGCGGCGGCGTCGACGTGACGGACGGCGTCGGCGACCGGTCCCGGACCGACGCGCCACGCGAGTACCGCCACGAGCACGGCCACACCGAGCGGCCGCACCCACCGCCGCGCTCGCACCATCTGCGTCTCCTCCGCACACCGGGGTCGTCGACGCCGTGGCGGCGCCACCCCCGAGGACGCCGCCCGGGCCCACCGGGTTCAGCGCCGACGCGTCCCGCGACGGTCAGGGCGTCAGCGTCGCGAGAGCGTCGGCGACCGTCAGCGCGGTGTCCGACCACGGCCTCAGGGCGTTGCGGCGGTCCACCGCCCCCCGCCTGAGCCGGTCGCGCGTGGCGGCATCGGTCAGCCAGGTCCGCAGCGCGCGGGCGAGGGCCGACGCGTCGCCGACGGGCACGAGCAGCCCGGGCAGGTCCCGGGCCCGCTCTCGGGCTCGGTCCGTGCCGGCCAGCGTCCGGGGCAGGCCGCCGGCATCGCTGGCCACGACGGGCAGGCCACGGGCGAGGGCCTCGGTGACGGCCATGCCGTACGTCTCGAGCCGCGACGGCTGCACGAGCAGGTCGGCCGCTGCGTACGTCCGCTCGAGCTCGTCGCTTCCCAGCGGGCCGGCGAACGTGACTCGGTCCGCGATGCCGAGATCGCGCGCCCGCCGGCGGAGGTCCGCGGCGAACGATCCGTCGACCTCGAGGGAACCCGCCACGACGCAGTCCCACGACAGGCTGCCGAGCGACCCGAGCGCCTCGACGAGCACGTCGTGGCCCTTGAGCGCGGTCACCGCACCGACGCAGAGCAGCGACCCGCCCCCGGCCGTGCCGAGCGCGAGGGCCGCTGGGTCGGCCCCCGGCTCTGCGACGTGGACGCGCGCCGCGTCGAGTCGGTGCAGCCGGAGCAGCCGGTCGCGCGACCAGGTACTCGTCACCACGACGGCCGAGGCCGCCGCGAGCACCGCACGCTCGGGCTCGCCGCCGAGCGGCAGGTGGACGAGGACGACGAGGGGCGCGCGACGGGCGAGCGGGACGAGGACCTCGGGCGAGCGCGACGCGAGCAGGCCGTCGACGATGACCGGTGCACCGGACCGGACGCGTCCGACGGCGTCGGCGAGCGACCGCCGCGCCACGGCGTCGGGCTCGGGCCAGCGTCCGGCCACGAGATGCTCCTCGACGGTCCAGCCGAGGGCGGTCATACCGGCCACGAGGCGCCGGTCGTAGGTGTTGCCGCCGCTGGGTCGCGCCGGGTCGCGCACGGCGTCGGGCACGACGACGTGGAGGGCGGGCACCCTCAGCCCCTCACAGGGAGCGCTCGTACGAGGCCCAGGCCACGTGCGACTCGTGCAGCGTCACGACGAGGGCGGTGAGCCGGCCCGGCTCGGTGCCGAGCGCCCCGGACGCCACCCGATCGGCGAGCCGGTCGGCGACCAGCCGCGCGAGGACCTCGGTCGAGGTGTTGCGCCCGAGGCCGGGGTCGTCGTCGAGGTTGCGGTAGCTCAGCGCACCGACGACCTCGCGCACCTGCTCGGTGGCCAGGCCGATGTCGAGGAGGATGCCGTCGGCGTCGAGCTCGGGGCCGCGGAAGGTCGCGTCGACGACGAACGTCGCGCCGTGCAGCCGCTGCGCCGGGCCGAACCGCTCACCCTCGAAGCTGTGGGCGACCATCATGTGGTCGCGGACGGTGACGCCGAACATCGTTACCCCGCTTGGTCGGTGGAGCTGTCGGTGGAGCTGTCGGTGGAGCTGTCGGTCGGGCTGGTGGTCGAGCCGGTGGTCGCGTACGTGATGACGTGGCAGAGGGCCGCGAGGCTGCCGTCGGCGAGTCGCGGGAGCACCTCGGGCAGGTCCTCGAACGGCGAGCTGCCGGAGACGAGTGCGTCGAAGGCGTCGTCCCGTAGCAGGCCGAGGGCCTGTCTCTTATACACATCTGACGCTGCCGACGACGGA
>NZ_JBPGXG010000062.1:0-24622 GCF_056755255.1 Monashia sp. HAY1-5C
GACATTCTCTCCGTCGTCGGCAGCGTCAGGTGTGTAGAAGAGACAGGACCGCACCCCCCGCCCTCCCCGACAACGGCCTGCGGGTCGTCGCGCTCGGTGGTCTCGGCGAGGTCGGCCGCAACATGGCCGTCCTGGAGACGAAGGGCCGCCTGCTCGTCATCGACTGCGGCGTCCTCTTCCCCGAGGACCACCACCCGGGCGTCGACCTCATCCTCCCGGACTTCACCTACATCGAGGACCGGCTCGACGACATCGAGGCCATCGTCCTCACGCACGGCCACGAGGACCACATCGGCGCCGTCCCCTACCTTCTGAAGCTCAAGGGCGACATCCCGCTCATCGGCTCCACGCTCACCCTCGCGCTCGTCGAGGCCAAGCTGAGGGAGCACCGCATCAAGCCGTTCACGATGGCGGTCCGGGAGGGGCAGCGCGAGCAGCTCGGCGTGTTCGACCTCGAGTTCGTCGCCGTCAACCACTCGATCCCCGACGCGCTCGCCGTCTTCGTGCGGACCGAGGCTGGCACGCTCCTGCACACCGGTGACTTCAAGATGGACCAGCTGCCGCTGGACGGCCGGCTCACGGACCTGCGCGCCTTCGCCCGGCTCGGCGAGGAGGGCGTCGACCTCTTCCTCACCGACTCGACCAACGCCGACGTGCCGGGGTTCACCACGCCCGAGCTGGAGATCGCCCCCGCCATCGACAAGGTGTTCCGTCACGCCGAGCGGCGCATCATCGTCGCCTGCTTCAGCAGCCACGTGCACCGCGTCCAGCAGGTGCTCGACGCCGCGGAGAAGGCCGGCCGCAAGGTCGCCATGGTGGGGCGGTCGATGATCCGCAACATGGGCATCGCGGCCGAGCTCGGCTACCTCAAGGTGCCCGACGGCATCCTCGTCGACCTCAAGAAGCTCGACAACCTGCCCGACGACGAGGTCGTCCTCATCTGCACCGGCTCGCAGGGCGAGCCGATGGCGGCCCTGTCCCGGATGGCCAACCGCGAGCACCGCATCGACGTGGGCCCCGGCGACACCGTGCTGCTCGCCAGCAGCCTCATCCCCGGCAACGAGAACGCCGTCTACCGCATCATCAACGGCCTCATGCGTCTCGGCGCCCACGTCGTGCACAAGGGCAACGCCAAGGTGCACGTCTCGGGCCACGCCAGCGCCGGCGAGCTGCTCTACTGCTACAACATCGTCAAGCCGCGCAACGTCATGCCGGTCCACGGCGAGTGGCGACACATGTGGGCCAACTCGCGGCTCGCGATGCAGACCGGAGTCCCCGAGGACCACGTCGTCCTCGCCGAGGACGGCGTCGTCGTCGACCTCGTGGAGGGCAAGGCGTCCGTCGTCGGCGTCGTCGACTGCGGGTACGTCTACGTCGACGGCAGCAGCGTCGGTGGGGCCGACGAGGCGCTGCTCAAGGACCGCCGGATCCTGCGCGACGAGGGCTTCATCTCCTGCATCGTCGTCATCGACTCGGCCACCGGCAAGATCGCGAGCGGCCCCCAGATCACGGCGCGCGGCTTCGTCGAGGACGACGAGATCTTCCAGCAGGTCATCCCGAAGGTCGAGCGCGCGATCGAGGAGGCCGTCGCCAACGGGGTGCGCGACGACCAGCAGCTGCAGCAGATCGTCCGGCGTGCGGTGGGTTCGTGGGTCGGCGGCAAGATCCGCCGTCGCCCGATGATCATCCCCGTCGTCCTGCAGGCCTGACGCGGCGTGGCCGAACACGTCGAGGACCCGGCGGAGGTCGCCCGCGACCCGGCGGAGGTCGCCGCCGACCCGGCGGAGGTCGCCGCCGACCCGGCGGAGGTCGCCGCCGATCCCTCGGAGGAGAGCGCCGACCCGCCGCAGGACGCTGGGTCCCGCCGGCGGTGGGAGCGTGTCGCGGACCGGGCGCTGCTGGCGGTCCTGGTGCTTCTGCTCGCCGTCGTGGCCCTGCGCGGGCTGGACTCGACGTTCTACCCGGTCGTCGTGCTCCAGACGGCGGGTCCCCTCGCCGTCGTCGCTCTCCTGCTGCTCGCGGCGGCCGCGCTCCTCCTGCGTCGCTGGTCCGTGTCGGTGCCGATCGTCGCGGTCGCGGTCGTGGGGCTCGTCGTCGCGGCCCCGGCGTGGTCCTCGAGCGTGCACGCCACGGCCGACACCGACCTGACCGTCATGTCGGCGAACCTCCATGAGGGACAAGCCAACTCGCGTCAGCTGATGGACGCCGTGCGGCTGCACTCGGTCGACGTGCTCGTCCTGGTCGAGGCGACGCCGGAGTCCGAGACCGACCTCGACGACGCCGGTGCGCGCGCATTCTTCCCGCAACGCGTCGGTCGGGCGCGCGATGGTGTCGTCGGGACGCTCGTGCTCTCGAGGTACCCCCTGAGCGAGCGTGCCGACGGCGTCAGCCCGGCCGGTGACAGCCTCCAGCCGGACGTCGACGTCACGACGCCGGCCGGCACCGTGCGGCTTCGGGCCGTGCACCCGCCGCCGCCGTTGCCCGACCGCACCGACGACTGGCACGCGGCCCTGGTCTCGCTCGCGACGTGGGTGCACGCGCAGCCGACCGACCGACCGCTCGTCCTCGCCGGCGACTTCAACGCCTCGTCGGGCCACCCGGTGTTCCGGCGGCTCGCGACCGGGCTGACCGACGCCCAGGCGGCTGCGGGCCGAGGCTGGGTGCGCACCTGGCCGTTCGAGGGGCGGCGCATCCCGCCGTACGTCGACCTGGACCATCAGCTGAGCCGCGGACTGGCCGTCGTGGACGCGGGTCAGGTCGCGGTGAACCGGACCGACCACGCCGCCGTCTGGGCGTCCTACGCCCTGCGCGCCGAGCGCTGACCCCCCGACGGACCGCCCGACCGCGCCCGACCCCGCCCGACCGCCACCGCCCGTCTCGCCGCGGGATCGCAAACACACCGAGCAGCTGCCAGGTGGTCCCTGGTATTCCCGGACCGACCTGGCAGCTGTTCGGTGTGTTGCGGGGTGACGGGGGGTCAGGGGGCGAGAGACCCGGCCCGGTTCACCAGGGGCGCTCGACCTCGACGTCGCGGGGATCCGTGCCCTCGACCGTCCACCCGGCGGCCGTCCGGGTCCACGTCCGCGACGGCCCTTCGCCCACGAGCGCGGCCACCGCCGAGACGAGACGCTCCACGCCCTCGGCCGTGCTGCCGAGCCCGACGCTGGCGCGCACCGCGGTCTGGGGACGCTCGCCCCACGGGTCCTCGAGCAGCTCGTCGACGAGCAGGTGCGCACAGAACTTGCCGTCGCGCACACCGATGCCGTGCTCGACCGAGAGCACCTGCGACACGAGCGAGGGGTCGAAGCCGGACACCGTGAAGGCGAGGACACCGACCCGGTCGTGGTCGTCGCCGAAGATCGAGAGCACCTCGACGCCCGGGACCGCCTCGAGGCCGGTGCGCAGCCGCTCGAGCAGCGCCTCCTCGTGGGCCTCGATGGCGGCGCGGTGGCGTTCGATCGTCGAACAGGCCGCCGCGAGGGCGATGGCGCCGATGACGTTGGGGCTGCCGCCCTCGTGGCGCGCCGGGCCCGTGGCCCACTCCGTGGCCGTCTCGGTGACCGTCCGGGTCGCGCCGCCGCCGGGCAGGTAGGGTGCGCCGGCGTCGAGCCAGTCACGACGCCCGGCGAGCACGCCGGCACCGAAGGGGGCGTAGGTCTTGTGGCCGGAGAAGGCCACCCAGTCGGCGTCCCACGCCGCGAGGTCGATGCGGCGGTGCGCGGACAGCTGCGCGGCGTCGACGGCGATCCGGGCGCCGTGCTCGTGGGCGAGACGGGCGAAGCGCTCCACCGGCCACACCTCACCGGTGACGTTGGACGCCGCCGTCAGCACCACGAGGCGGTGCCGGCCCGGGTGCTCGGCGAGGGCCTCGTCGAGCAGGTCGAGCGCGTCGTCGGTGCTCTGGGGGATCGGCAGGCGCACCGTGCGCGAACGACCCCAGGGCAACAGCGTCGAGTGGTGCTCGCTGCCGAATACGAAGACCACGGCGCGGCTCGGCAGGGCGTGGGCGAGCACCGACCACGAGTCGGTGGTCGTGCGGGTGAAGACGACCTGGTCGTCCTCGCGGGCGCCGACGAACCGGGCCACCTCCTCACGCGCCTGCTCGTACCAGGCGCTCGTCAGCCGCGAGGCGAAGCCGGCACCGCGGTGCACCGACGAGTACGTCTCGAGGGCGCGGTCGACGGCGTCCTTCACGGTCTGGAGGGCGGGGGTCGACGCCGCGTGGTCGAGGTTGGCGTAGGCCACCTCGCCCCGGGTCGTGGGCACGCGCAGGTCCGCGCCGACGACACGCGGCAGGGCCTCGCCCTCGGCGACGACGCGGAGGGCTCGGGTGCGGACGACCGGGGCGGGGCCGCCGCCGCAGAGGGTCGTCGTGGTGGGAAGGGCCGACATGGCAGTGCTCCTCGCGAGTCCAGGGACCCACCCGGTGCAGGTCCGCGCTTGCCGACCTCGAGGAGAAACCAGCCGAGGACGGCCTGGTCGTCACCCGGAGCACCCCACCGCGGAGGAGGGTTGCTGGCCAGCGAGCCGGGGCTTGTCGCTGACACTCTTGACCTGGCGAAGACCATAGGCGCCGGCCTGTCCGGGTGTCCACCCAGCGGGCCCACGGTGTCGGAATCTGAGACGGCACCGACTCGCGCCCGCGGCCACGGTCCGGCGAATCGGTCGTGGTGCGCGTGTGACGCGTGAGTTGAGAGGGACGCTGGCGTACGGTGCGACCATGGCGACACGTCCGTCCACCAGCCAGCGAACGAGCCCCGCGGCGGCCGCGCGCGCGAAGGGCTCGTCGTCGCGCCCGCCGGCGGCCCGCTCGACCCGTCCCGCACAGCGCAAGCCGGCCGCTGCCCGCAGGGGCCAGTCCAAGGGGCCGACGAAGACGCGGGGCGGCGGCCTGCCGTTCCCCCTCAACGCGGTGCGCAACACGTGGATGGGCGTCTCGCACCTGGCCGGTGGCGCGGTGCGCCGGGTCGGGCACAGCGCGGCCGACCTCGAGCCCGAGCACAAGCGCGACGGCATCGGCTTCGCCCTCATCGCCCTCGCCGTCGTCGTCGCGGCCCGCGAGTGGTGGGGCGTCTCGGGCACCTTCGGCCAGGTCGTCCACGCCGTCTTCGCCGGCACCTTCGGGCGGGTCGCGTACGCCGTCCCGCTCGTGCTGCTGGCCCTCGGCCTGCGGATGCTGCGCGCCCCCCAGGACGAGGCCGCGACCAACCGCATCGTCGTCGGCACGATCACCCTGACGTTCGCCGCGTGCGGCCTGTCGCACCTCGCCGACGGCATCCCCAACCCGCCCGACGGGGCCGACGGCATGCGCGCCGCCGGGGGCATCATCGGCTTCCTCGCCTCGAGCCCGCTCGCCGCGGCCGTCTCCACCTACGGGGCGACCGTCCTGCTCGTGCTCCTCGGCGTCTTCGGCCTGCTCGTCATCACGGCGACGCCGGTCAACATGGTCCCGACCCGCCTGCGCCAGCTCAAGGCGCTCGTCATCGACCGCGGCACGCATCCCCACGGGGCCGACGCCGGGGACGGGGCGGAGGCCGACGCCCCGGCGGCCGCGCTCAAGCGGGCCCGCCGCAAGCCCGTCGACCTGTCCGAGCGCGACGGCGACGAGGCGTTCCGCCAGGCGGCGCAGAAGGAGGCCGACGACGCCCCCACCAAGCGGCTGCGCCCGGGCGAGAAACGTCCGACCGCGCCCGGCCTCCTCGCACCGCGACCGAGCGGCGAGAAGGTGATCGACGCCACGGACCCGAAGACCCACGGGGCCCCCGACACGAGCAAGGTCGGACCCAAGGCCGAGCTCGTGCCGCCGCCGATGTCCGAGATGCCGTCGCGCGTCGAGCAGCTGAGCCTCGGTGGGGACATCACCTACCGCCTGCCCGACCAGGCGATGCTCAAGCCGGGGTCGCCGCACAAGACGCGCAGCGAGACGAACGACGCCGTCGTCGAGTCCCTGACGAACGTCTTCGAGCAGTTCGACATCGACGCCGCGGTCACCGGCTTCACCCGCGGCCCGACGGTGACCCGCTACGAGGTCGAGCTCGGCTCGGGCACCAAGGTCGAGCGCGTCACAGCGCTGAGCAAGAACATCGCGTACGCCGTCGCCTCGGCCGACGTGCGGATCCTCAGCCCGATCCCCGGCAAGTCGGCCATCGGCATCGAGATCCCCAACACCGACCGCGAGAACGTCGCGCTCGGCGACGTCCTGCGCAGCCAGACCGCGCGCAGCAACGAGCACCCCATGGTCATGGGCGTCGGCAAGGACGTCGAGGGCGCCTACGTCATCGCCAACCTGGCCAAGATGCCCCACCTGCTCGTGGCCGGCGCCACCGGCTCGGGCAAGTCGAGCTTCGTCAACTCGATGATCACCTCGATCCTCATGCGCTCGACGCCGGAGGAGGTCCGCCTCATCCTCGTCGACCCCAAGCGCGTGGAGCTGACCGCGTACGAAGGCATCCCGCACCTCATCACGCCGATCATCACCAACCCGAAGAAGGCCGCGGAGGCCCTCCAGTGGGTCGTCAAGGAGATGGACCAGCGCTACGACGACCTCGCGGCGTTCGGGTTCAAGCACGTCGACGACTTCAACAAGGCGGTCCGCGCCGGCAAGGTCAAGCCGCTGCCCGGCTCGGAGCGGCAGATCACCACCTACCCGTACCTGCTCGTCGTCGTCGACGAGCTCGCCGACCTCATGATGGTCGCCCCGCGCGACGTCGAGGAGTCGGTCGTGCGCATCACGCAGCTGGCGCGGGCCGCCGGCATCCACCTCGTCCTCGCCACGCAGCGCCCGTCGGTCGACGTCGTCACCGGCCTCATCAAGGCCAACGTGCCGAGCCGCATGGCCTTCGCCACGTCCTCGCTCGCGGACTCGCGCGTCGTGCTCGACCAGCCGGGCGCCGAGAAGCTCATCGGCCAGGGCGACGCCCTCTTCCTGCCGATGGGCGCGAGCAAGCCGATGCGGGTGCAGGGTGCGTGGGTCAACGAGTCGGAGATCCACGAGGTCGTCAAGTTCGTCACGACCCAGCTCAAGCCGAACTACGTCGAGGACGTCACCGTCGCGGCGCCCAAGAAGCAGATCGACGACGACATCGGCGACGACCTCGACGTCCTGCTCCAGGCTGCCGAGCTCGTCATCACGACGCAGTTCGGGTCCACCTCGATGCTGCAGCGCAAGCTGCGCGTTGGCTTCGCCAAGGCCGGCCGGCTCATGGACCTGCTCGAGTCCCGCGGCATCGTCGGCCCGAGCGAGGGGTCCAAGGCGCGCGACGTGCTCGTGCGCCCCGACGACCTGCCGCAGACGCTCGCGCTGCTGCGCGGTGAGGACGTGCCCGCTGCCGTCGCGGTCGACGACGAGGACCTCGTCCCGGAGGACGACCAGCCCTACGCCCCGCCGCCGGTCGAGCTCGACACGTCGGACCTGACGGCCGGCCTGCCGGACGACGTCGCCCCACAGCGCACGGCCGCGATCGTCGCCGAGCGCGGCGAGCGGCGTCAGGCGGAGGAGGAGACGACGGCCGTGCCGACGGCGGCATGGACGCCCGGTCAGCTGACGCCGACCGTCGACGAGGACGACGAGGAGTCGGAGGACGCCTGGCAGCTGACCGACCGCGGCGGTCGCGAGCGCTACTGACCGCCGACGCGTCGGGGCGCGTCGGGGTGCGTCGGAACGCGTCGAGACGCGTCTGGAGCCCGCCGACCGCGCCTGCCGCCTGCCCACTGCCGCCTGCCGCCGTCGGGACGTCGTCGCGACTAGGCTCCGGGAGGTGAGTGCCTCGCTCGAGCTCTGGCCGTCGACGCCGCGTCGCGTCGGTCCACCGAACCGGTGGGACCGCTTCCGCCGCAAGCTGTCCGACCTGCCGTGCGCGCTCCTGCTCTTCGCGCAGCTGGCCGCGCTGCTCGCCTATCCCTTCATCGAGACGCGGTCGGGCGACGTCCAGGAGGCGGCGCGCGCGGTCTTCGGTCTCATCGGCCTCGTCGTGCTCTTCCTCGCCGTGCGCGCGGTGCGGGCGACGCCGGCGCTGACGTGGGTGGCCCTGCTCCTCGGTGGCCCGGTCGTCTTCCTGACGGTCGGCGAGGCGATCTGGCCCGACAACCAGGCTGTCGCCCTCTGGAGCAGCATGCTGCATGCGCTCTTCTACATGTACACCGGCTACGGCCTGCTGCGGTACATGTTCGCCGACAACTGGGTGACCCGCGACGAGCTCTACGCCACCGGGGCGACCTTCACCGTCGTCGCGTGGGGCTTCGCGTACCTCTACCTGGCGATCCAGATCGTCTGGCCGCACTCGTTCACGATCTACGGCGAGACCGGCGTGCCCGGGACCCGCACGTGGTTCGAGCTGCTCTACCTGTCCATCACGACGATGACCTCGACGGGCTTGTCGGACATCTACGCCGTGGAGCCGCACGCGCGCGCGTTCGTCCTGCTCCAGCAGATCACCGGGATGCTCTACGTCGCGCTCGTCGTCGCCCGCCTGGTCGGGCTCACCATCGCCCGCTTCCGCCGCTGACGCTCGCCCGTCCTGACCCGGCGCGCCGGGTCAGGATGCCGGCGGCCCGTCGAGCTCCTCGATGGTGGCGATGGCGGGCGGGCGAGCCGCCTGCAGGTCGCGGGCGACCGCCTCGGCGTCCCGGAGCACCCGCAGCGCATTGCCACGCACCAGCCGGGCCACCTCGTCCCCGGACCACCGCCGCTGCAGGAGCTCGGCGACGAGCGTCGGGTAGCCGCTGACGTCCGCGAGCCCGAGCGGGAAGGTGTCCGTGCCGTCGTAGTCGCCCCCGATCCCGACGTGCTCGATCCCGGCCACCTCGCGGACGTGCTCGACGTGGTCGGCGACCTGGGCCACCGTGGCGTCCGGCTTGGGGTGCTCGCGGACCCAGGTGGCCGTGAAGCGGCCGAACGCCTCCCAGTCCTTCGCGTCCACCCCGACCTCCGCGGCGGCCGCCGCGGCCTCGACCCGCCAGGCAGCGGTGTCGGGGGAGACGAACTCGGGCACGAAGGTCACCATGCAGACCCCGCCGGTGGCCGGCAGCGTCGCGAGGACGTCGTCCGGAACGTTGCGGGGCGTGTCGCAGAGCGCGAGCGCCGAGGAGTGGCTGAAGACGACGGGCGCCTCCGTGGTGGCCAGGGCGGCGCGCATCGTCGTGGCGGCGACGTGGCTCAGGTCGACGAGCATGCCGAGCCGGTTCATCTCGCGGACCACCTCGCGGCCGAAGGCGGTGAGTCCGCCGACGGCCGGCTCGTCGGTCGCCGAGTCGGCCCAGGGCGTGTTGTCGTTGTGGGTCAGCGTCAGGTACCGGACGCCGAGCGTGTGGAGGGCGCGCAGGGCCGCGAGGGACGAGCCGATGGAGTGCCCGCCCTCGGCACCGAGCAGGGAGGCGATGTGGCCACTGGCGCGGGCGGCGTCGACGTCGTCGGCGGTCAGGGCCAGGGCGAGCTCACCCGGCCACGTGGCCACCATGCGGTGCACGGCGTCGACCTGCTCGAGGGTCGCGACGACGGCGGCGTCGCCCTGCAGGGTGCTCGGCACGAAGACGGACCAGAACTGTGCCCCGACACCGCCCTCGCGCAGCCGCGGGATGTCGGTCCGGGTGCTCGTCACCCGAGCCGACAGGTCGAGCGCCTCGAAGTCGTACCGCGTCAGCTCCCGGGCGGCCCAGGGCAGGTCGTTGTGGCCGTCGAGGAGGGGATGCTCGGCGAGCAGCCGACGCGCCCGGGCGAGCGCCTGCTCATGCGTCCCGGCGCGGCTGTCGGGGGTGTCGGCGATGTCGGGGTCGCCGGTCGTGGGGCGCTGGCCGTCGGCTCCGAGCATGTCCGACATTGAACACCCCGCCATCTAGAGTGGACGCATGGCCCCTCCCCATCCCACCGAGCGCAGCGTCGCCCTCGTCACCCTCGGCTGCACCCGCAACGAGGTCGACAGCGAGGAGCTCGCGGGGCGCCTGCTCGCGGAGGGGTGGCGGCTCGTCGACGACGCGTCGCAGGCCGACGTCGCGGTCGTCAACACGTGCGGGTTCGTCGAGCAGGCCAAGAAGGACTCCATCGACGCGCTCCTCGAGGCCAGCGACCTCAAGGAGCACGGGCGCACCCAGAAGGTCGTCGCGGTCGGCTGCCTCGCCGAGCGGTACGGCAAGCAGCTGGCCGACCAGCTGCCCGAGGCCGACGCGGTGCTCGGCTTCGACTCCTACCGCGACATGAGCGTGCACCTGCGCACCCTGCTCGCGGGTGGCCACGTCGAGAGCCACGCGCCGGGCGACCGGCGTGCCCTCCTGCCGCTGTCGCCCGTCGCACGCCAGGCGGGCGTCACGACGGTCGCGCTGCCGGGCCACGGCGACGCGTCCGTCCCTGCTGCGTCAGCGCCCGCCGGGTCGACGCAGCCGCTCCCGACCGAAGACGCCGTCCCCGTGCCGGCCAGCGGGCCGCGCGTCGTACGCGCCCGCCTCGACGGCCGCCCCTGGGCGCCGCTCAAGATCGCCTCCGGCTGCGACCGACGCTGCTCCTTCTGCGCCATCCCGATGTTCCGCGGCGCGTTCGTCTCCCGTCGCCCCACGGACGTCGTCACCGAGGCGCGCTGGCTCGCGGCTCGTGGCGTCCGCGAGCTGTTCCTCGTCTCCGAGAACTCGACCTCCTACGGCAAGGACCTCGGCGACCTCGGCCTGCTCGAGAAGCTGCTGCCGGAGCTGACGGCGATCGAGGGCATCGAGCGGGTCCGCGTCTCCTACCTCCAGCCGGCCGAGATCCGCCCGGGACTCCTGCGCGCCATGGCCGAGACACCAGGCGTCGTCCCGTACTACGACATCTCCTTCCAGCATGCGTCCGAGCCGCTGCTGCGGCGGATGCGGCGGTTCGGATCGCGCGAGGCCTTCCTCGACCTGCTCGCGCGGATCCGCGCGGACGCCCCGGAGGCTGGCATCCGGTGCAACGTCATCGTCGGGTTCCCCGGCGAGACCGAGACGGACCTCGCGGAGCTCGAGGCCTTCCTCGTCGAGGCGCGCCTCGACGTCGTCGGCGTCTTCGGCTACTCCGACGAGGACGGCACCGAGGCCGAGGGGTACAGCGACAAGGTCGACCCGGCCGTCGTCGCCGAGCGCCTCGACCGCGTCACCCGCCTCGTCGAGGAGCTCAACGCCCAGCGGGCCGAGGAGCGGGTCGGCGAGGTCGTCGACGTGCTCGTCGAGGAGCTCGACGACGACGGCGCGCCGGTCGGCCGGGCCGCGTTCCAGGGACCGGACGTCGACGGCGTCACCGTCCTCCGCCTCGCCGACGGGGCCCCCGTGCCCGCCGTCGGCGACCTGGTGCCGGCCGTCGTCGTCGACACCGAGGGGATCGACCTCGTCGCGGAGCCGCGATGACGCCGACCACCTTCCACCGAGGGGAGGGTCCGAACCCTCGACCGACCGACTGGAACCTGCCGAACGCCCTGACGGTGCTCCGGTTCCTCCTCGTGCCGGTCTACGCCTTCGCCCTGTTCCAGGACGGTGGCCACGAACCGTGGTGGCGGTTCTGGGCCTGGGTCGTCTTCGCGGTCGCGGCGGTCACCGACGGCCTCGACGGCAAGCTGGCCAGACGCCGTGGTGAGATCACCAACTTCGGCAAGGTCGCCGACCCCATCGCCGACAAGGCGCTCACGGGCACGGCCTTCATCGGGCTGTCGCTGCTCGGCGTCGTGTGGTGGTGGGTCACCGTCGTCATCCTCGTCCGCGAGATCGGCATCACGGTCCTGCGCTTCGTCGTCATCCGTCACGGCGTCATGCCGGCCGGGCGTGGGGGCAAGCTCAAGACGATGCTCCAGACGCTGTCGCTCGGTGCGTTGACCTTCCCCCTCTGGGTGCTCCCGCTCGGCGAGGTCTGGACCACCGTCGCCTACGTCGTGCTCGGCGCGGCCACCGTCATGACGGTGCTGTCCGGTGTGGACTACGTGTTCAAGGCCGCGCGCCTGCGCGAGACGAGCGAGCGCACCCGGCTGCGGCGCGAGGCCCGCGCGGCGCGTCGCGCCGAGGCGGCCGGTGGTGCAGGGGGTGCGGGTGCCGCCGGAGCGGCCGCTGCACCGGGCCGCCCGGAGGAGCGGACGCCGCACCGTGAGTGACGACGCCGACGCCGTCCCGGCCGCTGATGCCGCCGACATCGGGGCCGCCGGTGCGGCACTCGTCGCCGAGCTGACCGAGGCGCGGCAGACCCTGGCCTGCGCGGAGTCCCTCACTGCGGGACTCGTCGCGGCGACGGTGGCCGACACCCCGGGCGCCTCGAACGTGCTCCGTGGTGGCGTCGTCGCCTACGCGGCCGACCTCAAGACGGCGCTGCTCGGCGTCCCGCACGACCTGCTGGACCGGGTCGGCACCGTCGACGCCGACGTCGCGGCCGCGATGGCCCGGGGCGTACGTGAGCGGCTGGGCGCCACGTGGGGTGTGGCCACCACCGGGGTGGCCGGTCCCGGACCCGCCGAGGGCAAGCCCGCCGGCACGGTCCACGTGGCGGTGGCGGGCCCCGCGGGAACAGCGACGCGGTCGCTGCGGTTGAAGGGGACCAGGGCGCAGGTGCGCTCCGGCACGGTGGCCGGGGTCCTCGCCCTGGCCCTGGAGGAGACTCGCGCCACGCGGGGAACCGCTGCACCGGTGACCGACCCTCGCGGTACGGTAGGCCTGTCGGCACCCGGAGCTCCTGCCGCCGACGACTGAGCACTCGACCCCGACGACACGACGACCTTGGAGGAGGGCGGCATGACGACACTGTTGCGACGCGAGCTCGGTGACGTCCTGCGCGAGCGCCGCCGCGCCCAGGGCCGCACGCTCCGGGAGGTCTCGGCAACGGCATCGGTGTCACTCGGCTACCTCTCCGAGGTGGAGCGCGGTGAGAAGGAGGCGTCCTCCGAGCTGCTCGCGTCCATCTGCGGTGCGCTCGACACGCCGCTGTCCCAGGTGCTCATCGACGTGTCCGCGCGGATGGCCGAGAGCGAGGGCCTGGCCACGACCGTCCGCCTGCCCGTCCCTGCCGGCGAGGTGGTGTCGGCCTCCGCGGCCTGATCGTCTACCGTGCGAGGGTGCCCACGACCTTCACGGACCTCGAGTCACGGCTGACCCGGCTCGGCGCTCCCGACGGTGCGGCCGTGTCCGTGTGGCTGGGCGACCTCGACGGTCGCCGACGCTGGTCGCACGACGCCGACGTGCCGCACTATGCGGCCTCGACGATGAAGATGCCGCTCGTCGTGGCGGCCCTGCGACGCGTCGTGCGGGGTGAGCTCGACCTCGAGGCCCCGCACGCGGTGCACAGCTCGTTCGCCTCCGTCCTCGACGGATCCCCCTTCACCATGGACGAGTCGGACGACCAGGACCCGGACACGTGGGCGGCGCTCGGCGGGACCCGGACGCTGGGCGAGCTCGCCGAGCACGCGATCACCCACTCGGGGAACCTCGCGACCAACCTGCTCCTTGACGTCGTCGGCCTCGACGAGGTGGCCGAGGTGCTGGGCCTGGCCGGTTGCTCCCCCTCGACCGTCGTCGCGCGCGGCATCGAGGACGCGGCCGCCCGCGCGGCCGGCATCACGAACACGGTCACGGCGGCCGACCTCGGAGCCCTGATGGCGGCCGTCGGGCGGCGGGAGCCCGCGCTCGGCGGCGAGGCCGTCCTGGCGCCGGTCGAGGCGATGCTGTCTCGCCAGCACCACCTCGACCAGGTACCGGCCGGACTGCCGCCCGGCACACCCACTGCAAGCAAGTCGGGGTGGCTCCCGGGGGTCTCGCACGACGTCGCCCTCGTGCGGCCCGTGGGCGAGGCGCCGTTCGTGCTGGCCGTCTGCACGACGGTCGACCTCGGCGAGTCCGAGGCCGCCGCGCTCGTCGCCGACATCGCCCGCGCGGTGTGGGCGACCACCCACCCCACGGCCGACGTCACGTCCCCGGACCGCCCCGCGGCGACCGGGAGGACGGCGGCCACCGATGTCACGGAGGTCACCGCATGACCACCGTCCTCCGCGTCGAGACGACCACGTCGTCGGTGCCGCTGCACACGCCCTTCGTCACGGCACTGCGCCGGACCGAGACCGTCGACACCGTCCTCGTGCGCGTCACCGACAGCGACGGCAGGGTCGGCTGGGGTGAGGCCCCACAGGTGTGGCAGGTGACCGGTGAGTCCCTCGCCGGCGCGACGGCCTGCCTCGAGCAGATGCTCGCGCCCGCGGTCACGGGCCGCCCGCTCGACGACCGCGGCGACCTCGCCGCGCTCGGCCGGACCGTCGCGCGCACGGTGGCGCGCAACTTCGGCGCGAAGGCGGCCTTGGACTCCGCCCTGCACGACGTCCTCGCGCGGGCCGAGGGCGTCTCGGTGGCGGCGCTGCTCGCCGAGGGTCGACGCGTCCCGGAGCCCGTGCTCGTCACCGACGTCACGCTGTCGGCCGGGAGCGCGGCCGACCTCGCCGACACCGCCCGGGCCCGGGTCGCCGACGGGTTCCGCACGCTGAAGATGAAGGTCGGGACGGACGCCGACACCGACGTCCAGCGAGTGGCCTCGGTCCGCGACGCGGCCGGGCCCGACGTCGCGATCCGTCTGGACGCCAACCAGGGCTGGACGCGCGAGGAGGCCGTGCGGGTCATCCGCGCCCTCGAGGTGGCAGACCTCGGCGTCGAGTTCGTCGAGCAGCCCGTCGTGGCGGACGACGTCGAGGGACTGGCGTGGGTCCGCGAGCGCGTCGGCCTGCCGGTCATGGCCGACGAGTCGTGCTTCGGCCCCTACGACCTCGAGCGCATCATCCGGCTCGGCGCCGCAGACCTCGTCAACGTCAAGCTCGCCAAGTGCGGGTCGCTCGCGGTCGGCCGCGACATGCTGCGCCGGGCGCACGACGCCGGGCTGCGCACCATCGTCGGTTCGATGATGGAGTCGCACGTCGGAGTCGGTGCGGCGGCCTCGCTCGTCGCTGCCGAGCCGACGACGGAGGTCAGCGACCTCGATGCCGCCTGGTGGTCGGTCGCCTCGCCGGTCGAGGGCGGTATCCGGTACTGCGGCAACGAGATCCGCCTGCCCGACGCCCCCGGGTCCGGCGTGACGGGGCTCGCCCGCGCCTGAGCCCGTGCGACGAGGGACCCCGCCGGGGCGGGGTCCCTCGTTCGTCCGGACGGGCGACCGCTGGCGTCGCAGCGGTCGTGCCGGCCGTGCCCGTCATGCAGCCGTGCCGCCCCGTGGGACGTGCCGGGCGGCGGCGTTCAGTTGCCGACGACGCGGAACGTGAACGCGCCCTCACCGGCGCCGGTCTGCCTGGCGTTCAGACCAACTGCCTTGAGCGACTCGAGGAAGGTCTTCTCCTGACCGTGGACGCCGCTGAGGTAGAGCTTCTCGAGCTTGTCGAGGTCGAGGAACACGGCGACGTTGGACCCGCTGACGTCACCGACGGCCTGCGTGAAGGCCTCGCTGTCGCCGAGGCGCCCACCGGCCTGGAGGTCGTCGGCGTAGTCGGACGTCGTCGCCACGTACACCTTGTCGCCGACGACCCGGTGGGTCAGGGCGGGGGCCCCGCCCGCGGAGCGGAGCAGGCGGGTGATGACCGCGTCGGCCCGCTTGGCGTCGCTCGAGATGATCTTGGCGCCGATCGTCGGGGCTGCCGAGGTGAGGTCCTGGCCGGGCACCGAGAGCGTGAAGGAGCGACCGAGGAGCGCCTTGAGGTCGGCGGGTAGCTTGACGCCGAGCCCCTGCTGCACCATCGCGAGGACGTCGCCCTGGCCGCCGCGTGCGGCACCGTGGAGCTGCTTCTTCAGGTTCGGCCACGCGGCGTCGATCGACTGGTCCGCGCCGGACACCTGCAGGGCGGCCATCGTGTTGGCCGGCAGGTTGGCCAGCTCCGTGCCATCGCCCTTGGCCGTCCCCGACGCGTCGGCGCCCCGGACGACACCGGCCAGCTCGACGTAGTCGGCGTCGAAGCGCAGGGCGGCGGCCAAGCGGCCCTTGCCACCCGGCACGGCGGTGGGCCCGAGGCTGCCGCCGAGCTTCTGCAGCTCGGGCAGGCCGAGGCCCATGTCGACCCACGCCGACGCCACGCCCTGCTCGCCGAGCGCCGACATGTCGCCGGCGAAGGTCGCGTTCTGCGCGAGACTGCCCTTCGCGGTCGCCGCGAGCGTCGCGTCGCCGAGCCCACCCGGGGTGAGGATGGCGTAGCCGTCCTTGACGCGCAGGTCGGTGTCGGCCCCGCTGGCGCCGCAGGTCCGGAGCCGGTCCAGCGTCGTGCGCGCGGCGTCCTCGTCCCTGACCTGGATCGCCACGGCGAGGTTCGGCTTGTCCTTCGTGCCACCGGGCCGCAGCGCCAGGCCGACGCGGTCGCCGAGCCACGGCGCGATGTCGGTGTCGTAGCGGAACGTCTTCATGCACGCGTCGCGCGAGTCGTGGGCGGCGAGGTCCCAGAGCTTCTTGCGGGGGTCGCCGCTCCCGAGGGTGTTCTGGATCTGCGGGACCTTGCCGAGGAAGCGGACCGCGGCGACCTTCTGCCCGGCGGAGGGGTCGATGTCGAGGCGGAGGTAGGCGTACGCGTCACCGGGCAGCACGTCCGCGGGCTGCGAGCCGCCCCCGCCCAGCTGCTGGGCCGCGAAGACCCCGGCGCCGCCGAGCAGCACCACCGCGGCGAGGCCGCCGGCGAGCAGACCGGTACGCCTGCGGCGAGCGACGCCCGGCGCCGCCGGCTCGTCCGAGAGGGCGACGCCCTCGGTGGCCGTGGACCCGACCAGGTCGCCGGCGACGGGATACGTGTAGGGCTGGGTGACCTGCGTGTCTCCCGAAGGTCGGTACGTCGAGTCGGACATGTGAAGTGCTCCCCTGAGGATGGTGTGCCGGCACTGGCGCCGCGCAGCGACGATATCGCCTGGTGAGGACGGCCATGTCCGGTTCGGCGATCCTGCGACGCGGTCGTGACCGGAGGCGTCCCGGGCCGGCTCCCGACGCCGCGTGGAGGCGTCGGCGACGAGGGACGACCGCAGCGGGTCGGGCACGGCTGCGCCGGGTGGCAGACTGGCAGGCGTGCGGATGAGTCACTTCTGGACCCTGATGGAGGACGAGTTCGGCGAGGGGTACGCGAGGTCGCTCGCCCGCGACCACGTCATCGGCTCGCTCGGCGGCCGGTCCGTCGACGAGGCGCTCGCCGACGGCGAACCGCCACGCCGCGTCTGGGAGGCGATCTGCGACGACATGGACGTGCCCGAGTCCCGACGCCTCGGCCGCGACGACCGCGTGGCCCGTGGCGCGCAGGGCGGCCAGGTGGCCGGCCCGTGAGCGCCCCGCGCGGCCGGATCACCCTGAGGCGTGGGGACATCACGACCGACGCCGGAGCCGACGCCATCGTCAACGCGGCGAACTCCTCGCTCCTCGGCGGTGGGGGCGTCGACGGCGCGATCCACCGCGCAGCCGGTCCTGAGCTGCTCGCCGAGTGCCGGCTCCTCGGCGGGTGCGCGACCGGCGACGCCAAGATCACCGGTGCGGGGCGGCTGCCGGTCCGCCACGTCATCCACACCGTGGGTCCGGTGTGGCGCGGCGGCGGGGCGGGGGAGCCGGAGCTGCTCGCGTCCTGCTACCGCCGGTCGGTGGAGCTCGCGGCCCAGGCGTCGTGCGCCGTCGTCGCGTTCCCGGCCATCTCGTGCGGCGTCTACGGCTACCCCCCCGACGCGGCGGCCCGCGTCGCCGTGACGACGCTCGCGGACGCTCTCGCCGCGTTCCCGGCCGTCCGGGAGGCGCGCTTCTGGCTCTTCTCGGACCAGGTCCACGCCGCCTTCGAGGCGGCGCTCGCCGAGGCCGGGGAGGCCTGACCCTCGGCGGGTGCGCTGATCGAGCGGTCGGCCACGGCGGCGGCGTGTCGCTTCCCGGTCTCGAACACGTGTTCGGTACTGTTGTCCACAGGTCCGGTGTCGTCCATGGCATCGTCCACAGGCCGTCTCGTGGTGAACTCCGATGTCGGCGCCGGCACCTAACGTCTGACCCGACAACGGAACTCACGAACGCCGTCGTTCAGGGTCGAAGGCAGACGACCGCAGCGCAGACGGCAGATAGGTGGCCACCCACATGGCATCGGTGATGGACAAGGACAAGGCCCTCGCCTCGGTGATGGGTCAGATCGAGAAGAGCTACGGCAAGGGTGCGGTGATGCGCCTCGGCGACGACGTCCGACCGCCGATCGAGATCATCCCCACGGGGTCGATCGCCCTCGACGTCGCGCTCGGCATCGGCGGCCTCCCGCGTGGGCGCATCGTCGAGATCTACGGCCCGGAGTCCTCCGGCAAGACGACCGTGGCCCTGCACGCGGTCGCCAACGCGCAGCGCGCCGGCGGCATAGCGGCCTTCATCGACGCCGAGCACGCGCTCGACCCCGAGTACGCCAAGAAGCTCGGCGTCGACACCGACGCCCTGCTCGTCTCCCAGCCCGACACCGGTGAGCAGGCGCTCGAGATCGCCGACATGCTCATCCGCTCCGGCGCGCTCGACATCATCGTCATCGACTCCGTCGCCGCCCTCGTGCCGCGCGCCGAGATCGAGGGTGAGATGGGCGACAGCCACGTCGGCCTGCAGGCCCGCCTCATGAGCCAGGCGCTGCGCAAGCTCACCGGTGCGCTGAACTCGACGGGCACGACCGCGATCTTCATCAACCAGCTGCGCGAGAAGATCGGCGTCATGTTCGGCTCGCCCGAGACGACCACCGGTGGAAAGGCGCTGAAGTTCTACGCGTCGGTGCGTCTCGACGTGCGTCGCATCGAGACCCTCAAGGACGGCACCGAGCCGGTCGGCAACCGCACCCGTGTCAAGGTCGTCAAGAACAAGGTGTCGCCGCCGTTCAAGCAGGCGGAGTTCGACATCCTCTACGGCCTGGGCATCTCGCGCGAGGGTGGACTCATCGACATGGGGGTCGAGCACGGCTTCATCCGCAAGGCCGGGGCCTGGTACACCTACGAGGGCGACCAGCTCGGCCAGGGCAAGGAGAACGCCCGCAACTTCCTCAAGGACAACCCCGACCTCGCCGACGAGATCGAGAAGAAGGTCAAGGAGAAGCTCGGCGTCGGCCCGCGTGTGGACCAGCCGGCCGAGGTCGCGGACGTCCCGGTCGACTTCTGATCGTGAGCTCCGGAGCTCGCCGTCCGGACCGGTCGTCAGCCGGCCTCGACCCGTCGGTCGAGGAACGGCTGGCCCGGGCCGCGCGGATCCTGGCCGAGGCCGAGGGCCTGTCCGGGGCGCCTGCTCCGGCCGGCTCGGGCAACCCCAGGCTCTGGGGCGAGCCGGGACCCTGGGGCGACGGGTCGCCCCGCCGAGATCCCGAGCTCGAGCCGGGAGGCCGCCGCGCGCCCGGTCCCTCTCGGCGGGGGAGGCGTGGCACGCCACCACCCCCGCCCGACCCGACGACGCACGCGCCCGAGGCCGACCCCGAGTCGGTCGCGCGCGCGATCGTCCTGCGACAGCTGAGCATGGCGCCCCGCAGCCGGGCCCAGCTGGAGCGAAAGCTGCGGGACCGCGGCTGCGACGACTCGGTGGCGACCCGGGTCCTCGACCGCATGACCGAGGTGGGGCTCGTGGACGACGAGGCCTACGCCGAGATGCTCGTTCGCTCCAAGCAGGCGGCACGAGGTCTGGCCCGCAAGGCCCTCGCCCACGAGCTGCGCAAGCAGGGCATCGACCAGGACGTCGCCGAGGAGGCGCTCGGCCAGATCGACGCCGACGACGAGCGGGCCAGGGCCGAGGACCTCGTGGCCAAGAAGCTGCGCACTATGCACGGGCTCGCGCCCGACGTGCAGGCCCGCCGGCTGGCAGCCATGCTGGCCCGCAAGGGCTACTCCGGGGAGATCGCGTGGCCGGTCGTGCGCGATGCGGTCAACCTCGCCGAGGAGCACCAGCGAGACTGACCCGCCCCGTCACGCCGGCCGCGGACCGGCAGCAGGAAGGTCCCGGTGCCGACGGGATGGACCCGAGGGCACGACGAAGGGCGGGGACCCTGCGGTCCTCGCCCTTCGTGGGGTGGCCGGTGCGGCCGGGTTCAGGTGCAGGTCACGCCTGCGACGGCACCACGGCGATCGCCGAGATGTCGAACTCGAGCTTGACCTTCTCGCTGACGAGGACGCCACCGGTCTCGAGCGCCGCGTTGAACGACAGGTTCCACTCGGTGCGGTCGATGGTGACGCCGCCCTCGAAGCCGACGCGGGTGTTGCCGAACGGGTCCTTGGCCGAGCCCGTCTCCTCGAAGGGGATCGTGACGGACTTCGTCACCCCGTTGATGGTGAGGTCACCGGTGATCTCCCACTCGGCGCCGTCGCGCTCGACGCGCGTCGAGACGAAGGTGATCTCGGGGTGGTTCTCGATGTCGAAGAAGTCTGGGGTGCGCAGGTGGCCGTCGCGCTGCTCGTTGCCGGTGGTCACGCTCGCCGCCTTGATGGTGACGGTGACCGACGAGTTGGACGGGGTGGCGGTGTCGACGTGGGCGCTGCCCTCGAACTCCTCGAACTGGCCGCGCACCTTGGTGACCATGGCGTGGCGCGCCGAGAAGCCGATGCGCGTGTGGCTCGGGTCCAGCGTGTAGTCGCCGGTGATGTCGGCGACGGCGACGGAGGTGGTCTCGGCCGCGGGGGCCTCGGCGGTGCGGTTGAACAGTCCCATGATGAGTCCTTCGGAGTAGATGATTGAATGTTCAACGACAGTCTGCACTGATCTCGTTGAACTGTCAAGCATTGGTTCAAACTCGGACCGTGGTCCGGTTATTCCGCCGTAGGGTGATGGGAGGCCGACGTCCTGTTGAGCCGTCGGACGGGGGCGCGGGACGCCGTACCCTAGACGCGGCCCGCACGCCACCGCGCGCCCGGCGGACTGACGGAGAAGGACGATGCCGAAGACCTATGACGTGCGCACCCACGGGTGCCAGATGAATGTCCACGACAGCGAGCGCCTCGCGGGCCTCCTCGAGACCGCGGGCTACGTCGACCTCGCCAGCCTTCCCGCGGGGGAGCGGCCGGAGGTGGCCGACGTCGTCGTCTTCAACACGTGTGCCGTCCGCGAGAACGCCGACAACAAGCTCTACGGCAACCTCGGGCAGCTGCGCCCCGCCAAGCAGAAGAACCCTGACCTGCAGATCGCCGTCGGCGGGTGCATGGCCCAGAAGGACCGAGGCGCCATCGTCGAACGCGCCCCGTGGGTCGACGTGGTCTTCGGGACCCACAACATCGGCTCGCTGCCGGCACTGCTCGACCGGGCAGCCCACAACCGCAAGGCCCAGGTCGAGATCCTCGAGAGCCTCGAGGTGTTCCCGTCCACCCTCCCCACGCGCCGCGACTCCGCCTACAGCGGTTGGGTGTCGATCTCGGTCGGGTGCAACAACACCTGCACCTTCTGCATCGTGCCGAGCCTGCGGGGCAAGGAGCAGGACCGGCGTCCCGGTGAGATCCTCGCCGAGATCGAGGCACTCGTGGTCCAGGGCGTCGTGGAGGTGACCCTGCTCGGGCAGAACGTCAACACCTACGGCGTCGAGTTCGGGGACCGGCTCGCGTTCGGCAAGCTGCTGCGCGCGTGCGGTGACATCGAGGGCCTCGAACGCGTGCGGTTCACCAGCCCGCACCCGGCCGCCTTCACCGACGACGTCATCTCGGCCATGGCCGAGACGCCGAACGTCATGCCGAGCCTGCACATGCCGCTGCAGTCGGGCTCCGACGACGTGCTGCGCCGGATGCGTCGCTCCTACCGCAGCGCCAGGTTCCTCGGCATCCTCGACCAGGTGCGTGACCGGATCCCCGACGCCGCGATCACCACCGACATCATCGTCGGCTTTCCCGGCGAGACCGAGGCAGACTTCCAGGGCACCCTCGACGTCGTGCGCGAGGCGCGGTTCTCCAGCGCCTTCACCTTCCAGTACTCGATCCGGCCCGGGACCCCGGCGGCGACGATGGAGGGCCAGGTGCCCAAGGAGGTCGTGCAGGAGCGCTTCGACCGGCTCATCGCCCTCCAGGAGGAGGTGTCGTGGGCGGAGAACCGCCGCCTGGAGGGACGGGAGGTCGAGGTCCTCGTCGCGCCGTCCGAGGGGCGCAAGGACTCCGCGACCAAGCGCCTGTCCGGCCGGGCCCGCGACAACCGTCTGGTCCACTTCGCCCTCGCCGGTGGGGCCGAGGTGCCGCGCCCGGGCGACCTCGTCACGGTCGGGGTCACGTACGGGGCGCCCCACCACCTCGTCGCCGACTCGGCCGTCACGGGTGGCGCGTACCGGGTGCGCCGCACGCCGGGTGGCGACGCGTGGGCCGCGCTCCAGGACGCGCCGACCGGCCCGCGCAAGCCGGCTGTGACCCTCGGGATGCCGGGCATCGGACGCCCCGCCGCGACCGCTCCGAGCGCTCCCGCCTGCGCCGCCCCCTGACCTCCGGCCGGTTCGGGCGCGAGCCGGTCGGCGTGCTTGACTTGGGCCCATGACCGTGCGCCCGATCGTCATCAGCGGCGAGCCCGTGCTCCACCGCTCTGCCGCCCTCGTGACCGAGTTCGACGACGACCTGCGGACGCTGGTCGAGGACATGCACGAGACGAACGTCGCGGCCAACGGTGTGGGCCTTGCCGCCCCGCAGGTCGGCGTCGGTCTGCGGGTGTTCGTCTGGAAGATGCCGAACGACGACGGGGTCCCCGAGTCGGGCCACGTCGTCAACCCGACGGTGACCACCTCGAAGGTGCCGCCGGGCCGCCCCGACCCGCACGAGGAGACCGAGGGCTGCCTGTCGGTGCCGGGTGAGTCGTTCCCGCTGCGGCGGGCCGAGCGAGCCCACGTCGTCGGGTTCGACGTCGAGGGCAACCGCGTCGAGTTCGACGCCACGGGCTGGTTCGCCCGCTGCATGCAGCACGAGTACGACCACCTCAACGGCACGCTGTACGTCGACCGCCTGGACGAGCGCCAGTCCAAGAGGGCGAAGAAGGCCGTGCGCCGCAACGGCTGGGGCACGCCGGGGCACTCGTGGATGCCCGGTGTCGACGCCGACCCCTTCGGCCACGACGAGGCCGACCTCGACGCCGAGGGCCACGAGGGCCACGAGGGCCACGAGGTGCACGCAGGCCGCCACGGCGAGCACGACGAGCTGGCGGGGTGACCCGGCCGGCGGACGCGGCCGGTCCCGACGGTGCCCTCGCCGCGCTGCCCGCCGTCGTCGCCGTCGTGGGGGCCACCGCGACCGGCAAGTCCGACCTCGCGCTCGACCTGGCCGAGCGGCTCGAGGGGGAGGTTGTCAACGCGGACGCCATGCAGCTCTACCGCGGCATGGACATCGGTACGGCGAAGCTCGCGCCCGCCGAGCGTCGCGGCATCGCCCATCACCAGCTCGACGTCCTCGATGTGACCGAGGAGGCGAGTGTCGCTGCCTACCAACGGAACTCGCGGGCCGACATCGCGGCCATCCGTGCCCGAGGCCGTCGTCCCCTCCTCGTCGGCGGCTCGGGGCTCTACGTCCGGGCGGCCCTCGACCGGCTCGACATCCCGCCCACCGACCCCGCCGTCCGAGCCCGGCTCGAGGCGGAGGCCGACCGCGAGGGAGGCGAGGCGATGCATGCCCGCCTCCGCGGCGTCGACCCGCAGGCGGCCGCGCGCATCCTGCCTGGGAACGTCCGCCGCGTGGTACGGGCCCTCGAGGTCGTCGAGCTGACCGGCCGACCGTTCAGCGCGTCGCTGCCGGCGCGCGAGCACGTCACTCCGGCAGTCGTTCTCGGGCTTCGCCTCGACCGCGCCGTGCTCGACGAGCGGATCGGCCGTCGCGTCGACCGGATGTGGGACCAGGGCCTGCGCCAGGAGACCGAACATCTGCTCGCAGCGGGGCTTCGCGACGGGTTCACGGCGAGCCGCGCCATCGGGTACAGCCAGGCCATCGCCGTTCTCGACGGCGACCTGTCCGAGGAGCAGGCCCGGCTCGACACCGCCCAGGCGACGCGTCGTTACGCGCGCCGGCAGGCGTCCTGGTTCGGCGCCGACCCGCGCATCGTGTGGCTGGAGGCCGAGGCTCCCGACCTGCTCGACCGCGCCCTCGCCGCAGTCCGGGCCCACGACGCGTCGGTCCCTGCCGTACCGGAGAATGACTGACATGACGCGCTTCACCAAGGGCCACGGCACCGAGAACGACTTCGTCCTCGTTCCCGACCTCGACGGCACCCTCGAGCTCACCCCGGCGCAGGTGCAGCGCATCGCCGACCGTCACGCGGGGCTCGGCGCCGACGGCGTCATCCGTGTCGTGCGCACCCGGTACGCCACCGACGACGCGGTGCGCTCGCAGGCCGACGATGCCGAGTGGTTCATGGACTACCGCAACTCGGACGGGTCCCTCGCGGAGATGTGCGGCAACGGCACCCGCGTCTTCGCCGAGTACCTGCGCCGCGAGGGACTCGCCCACGGCCGGCAGCTGAGCATCGCCACGCGTGCCGGCACCAAGACCATCCGCGTCACCGACACGGGCTACGCGGTCGACCTCGGGCCGTGGCGGCTCTCCGACGAGGAGGGTGCCCGCCGTGACGGTTTCGACGTCATGGTCCGTCCCCGCCACGGCAAGCCGGTCCCGGCTCTGTCGCTCGACCTCGGCAACCCGCATGCCGTCGTCATGCTCCCCGAGGGCATCGACCTCGACCAGCTCGACCTCACCGCCGCTCCCGAGGTCCACCCGGAGCAGCGCGAGGGGGTCA
>NZ_JBPGXG010000063.1:0-24613 GCF_056755255.1 Monashia sp. HAY1-5C
CCCAGATGTAGCTCCGTCTCGTGGGCTCGGAGATGTGTATAAGAGACAGCCCCGAGGGTGGCCGCCCGTCGTGCTCAGCCGCGCAGCAGGCGGGTCAGCTCGGTGACGAAGGCGTCGACGTCGGCCTCGGTCGTGTCCCACGAGCACATCCAGCGCACCTCACCGGTGGCCGCGTCCCAGTCGTAGAACCGGAACCTCTCGCGCAGCGCGTTCGCGACGTCCCGGTCGAGCACGGCGAAGACGGCGTTGGCCTGCACGGGACGCTGGATGGTCACGCCGGCAAGCGGCTCCACCCCGGCGGCCAGGCGCGCCGCCATCGCGTTGGCGTGAGCGGCCGACCGCAGCCACAGGTCGCCGTCGTAGAGAGCGAGCAGCTGGGCGGAGACGAACCGCATCTTGGAGGCGAGCTGCATCGACAGCTTGCGCACGTGCACGAGCCCGAGCGTCGGGTCGGCGGCGAGCTCGGGGTCCACGACGACGACGGCCTCGGCCGCCAGGGCGCCGTTCTTCGTGCCACCGAGGCTGACGACGTCGACGCCGGCCGCCCCGGTGAACTCCGAGATCGGCGTGCCGAGGGTGGCGGCGGCGTTGGAGATGCGGGCACCGTCGAGGTGGACCCGCATGCCGAGGGAGTGGGCGTGCTCGGTGATCGCGCGGACCTCCTCCGGGGTGTAGCACGTGCCGAGCTCGGTGGTCTGCGTGATCGACACGACGAGTGGCTGCGCGCGGTGCTCGTCGCCGAAGCCCCAGGCCTGCCGGTCGACGAGCTCGGGCGTCAGCTTGCCGTCGGGGGTCGGCACGGTGAGCAGCTTGATCCCGCCCATCCGTTCCGGCGCGCCGTTCTCGTCGGTGTTGACGTGTGCGGTCTCCGCGCACACCACGGCGCCCCAGCGCGGCAGCAGCGCCTGGAGCGCGACGACGTTGGCGCCGGTGCCGTTGAAGACCGGCCACGTCGTGGCCGCCGTGCCCACGTGGCCGGCGACGACCTCCTGGAGGCGCGCGGTGTACGCGTCCTCGCCGTAGGCGACCTCGTGGCCGCCGTTGGCGGCGGCGAGCGCGGCGAGCACCTCGGGGTGCAGTCCGGCGTAGTTGTCCGACGCGAAGCCGCGCGTCGCGGGGTCGTGCAGGGTGGTCACGCGCTCCCCTTGTCCTGTCGGTGGGCTCTGGTGGCTGGCGCGGCCGGCGGTCCCGGAGGGACTCTCCGCTCCGTCTGGCCCCGTGGGCCCGCTGCGTTCCGGCTCAGTCGCTTCCCTCGCCCGGCCACAGCTCGACGCGCGCACCGTTGAGGGACGCGGCGTCACCGTCGAGGAGGCCGGCGAGCCAGGTGGCGACCTCGTCGGGCCGGGTCGCGGTGCGGCCCTCGCCGATCCACTTCACCACACCGACCGTCGCGGCCGAACCCGGGGTCCGGTCGCCGTCGCCCGAGGACGCGAACGAGTCGGCGAGCGCGGCGAGCCAGGTCTCGGCGGCCGACTTGGCCGCGGCGTACGCGGCGTTGCCGGCGGTCGGCGTCGAGGCGGCCGCCGCGCTGACGATGGCGACGCGGCCACGTCCCGAGGCCACGAGGGGGTCGTGCAGCGCGAGCGTCGTGTGCCGGAGCGTGTCGACGAGGTTGCCCGACAGCCAGCGCCAGTCGTCGTCGGTCGACTCGGTGAACCGCGTGCCGCCGCGCCACCCGCCGACGAGGTGGAAGAGGGCGTCGACGCCACCGAACGTCTCGACGAGCTCCGCGGCGAGCGCGCCCACCGCCTCGCCGTCGAGCAGGTCGCAGACCCGCGTCACGAGGAGGTCCGAGCCGACGTCGTTGGCCAGGGCGGCGAGCGAGGCGTCGTCGCGACCGACCGCGACGACGCGCTCGCCCCGCTCGGCCAGCGCGACGCACGTCGCGCGGCCGGTCCCCCCGGTGGCTCCGGTGACGACGACGACGCGCTGGCCCTCGGGCCGGCCGTCCGTCGTCACGCGCTCGCCCCGGTGATGCCGGAGGTCGACTCGATGACACCCTTCATCTTCTTCGCGAGGGCTTCGTAGAACATCGACAGCGGGAACTCGTCGGGCAGGACGGCGTCGGTCAGCCCCTTGGGCGGGCCGTCGAGCGGCAGCGCCCCGAGGTCACCCCCGCGGTGACGGGCCCACGTGGACATCGGGTGCGGCGTCAGCACCGACGCGACGAGGTCGTAGGCGGCGAGCCAGTGGGCGACCTTGGGCCGGTCGATGGACGTCCAGTAGAGCTCCTCGACCGCCCGGCCGAGCTCGAGCACCGGCTCGGCGACGTTCTCCCACTCCACGGTGAGGCGGTTGTCGGTCCAGTGCAGGACGCCCTTCTGGTGCAGCCACGCGAAGAGCAGCTGACCGCCGAGGCCGTCGTAGTTGCGGGTGCGGTCGCCGGTGACGGCGAAGCGGAAGATCCGGTCGAAGAGCACCGCGTACTGCACGAGCCGCGCGTACGGGTGGCCCTGGGCCTCGAGCGCGACGGCCTCGCGGAAGGCCGTGAGGTCGCAGCGCAGCTCCTCGAGCGAGTAGAGGAAGTACGGCATCCGCTGCTTGACCATGAACGGGTCGAAGGGCAGGTCGCCGTGCATGTGGGTGCGGTCGTGGATGAGGTCCCACAGGACGAACGTGTGCTCGGCCAGCTGCTGGTCGGCGAGGAGGCGGGCAGCGTCCGGCGGCAGCGACAGGCGGGTCACCGACGCCGCCTCGGTGACGACGCGGCGGAAGCGGGCCGCCTCGCGGTCGGCGAAGATGCCGCCCCACGTGAACGTCGGGACCTCGCGCATGGCGACCGTCTCGGGGAACAGCACGGCCGAGTTCGTGTCGTAGCCGGCCGTGAAGTCGAGGAACCGGATCGGCAGGAAGAGCGGGTTGGAGTACTCGCCGCCCTCGAGCTGCGCGACGAAGTCGGGCCAGATGACCTCGAGCAGGACGGCCTCGACCTGCCGGTGCGGGTTGCCGTTCTGGGTGTACATCGGGAAGACGACGAGGTGCGGCAGGCCGTCCCGGCGGTCCTGCGCCGGCGCGAAGGCGACGAGCGAGTCGTAGAAGTCCGGCACCTCGAAGCCGCCGTCGGCCCAGCGGCCGAAGTCCTTGACGAGCGCCTCGAGGTAGTCGGCGTCGTGCGGCAGGTGCGGAGCCAGGCCCTGGACCCCGGCGACGATGCGGCCGACGTGCGCGGCGGCAGCGGCGTGGTCGGCGCTGTCGGGCACCGAGCCGTCGGAGGCCTGCAGCGCCCGCAGGTCGGTGACCGCGGCCTTGAGCCCGGCCCACGCGTCGGTCTCGACGAGCGCGTGCCTCGCGACCGCGGTGCGACGCTCGGGGCGGGGCGCGACGTGCGAGACGGCGTTGTGGACGAGGTCGGCGAGGCTGCGCTCCCCGACCTCACCGGCGGCGTCGACGGCGAGGACGACGATGCGACCGGTGCCGGTCGCCGGGGCCTCGAGGTCCGAGGGGGAAGCGACGGCGGCCACGGGGACCCCGCCGGCGACGAGGAGCGGGCGGGCCGGGGCGAGGACCTCGAGCGCCCCGGTGGCGGTCAGCGCCCCGAGGTCGACGCGGGCCAGCAGGTCCTCGCCGACCTCGGTGTCCCGTTCGATCCGGGTCGCGGAGCTCACCGGACCTGCCGGCACGGTGTCGCCGGCACCAACGCCGACGAACGGCGCCCCCGACCGTGCCTCCGACCGTGCCCCCGATGGGACCGACAGCGCACCGAGGACGACCACCCCACGACCCGAGGCCAGGGCCTCGCGCACGGACGCCTCACCGGCCCGGGCCGCGTCGACGACGAGGGCGTCGGCGGCCTCCGGTGCTGCGGGGACGCAGCCCCGGTGGGTCAGGGCCTCGGCGAGGCCGGGCCGGTCGGCGACGACGGCCACGGAGGGAAACAGGCTCACGGGGACCTCCTGTTCGGAGAAACTTCGGTGATCAGGCTTTCTGTACGAAGAATCTACGGGCAACCGGCGCGCGAACGCCAATTCGTGACGTCTCGTGGGCGGTTCTCCACCTCCTGCGCTCCCCATGGCGACCTCCCCGAGCTGGCGCGCCGCCGAGGACATGCCGAAGGGTGGCCGTTCCTCCCCTGGGGAACGACCACCCTTCGGCGGCTCGGGACCGGCGCCGAGAAGGCACCGGCTCGGCTCACTTGGCCGACGTGCTCTTCTGCGCCTCGGCGTTGGTCTTGCACTTCTTGCCCATGGCGTCGAGCTTGTCCCCGGCGGCCGAGACGACCTGGCGCTGCCCGTGCCAGTCGCTCTGGAAACGGTCGGCGTCCGAGCCGCCCCAGTTGCCCTTGATCTGCGAGACGGCGCTGTTGACGGCCTCGACGATGCCGTCGAGCTCGCCCTTGTAGCCGACGAGCTTGTCACCGGACGCGGACACCGCGTCGGCGTTCATGCCCTTCTTGTAAACAGCCATGTCAGTTCCCCTTCAGAAGTCTGCGTTGTGTGGACGAGTGGTGGGCGGTCAGTACTGCGAGGACGTCTCGCGCTGCTGCTGGACCTCGCGGTCGATCGTCGTCTTCATCTCCGTGAGCAGCTTCTGGGCCTTCTGCAGTTCGGGACGGTGCGTGCCGGTCCACTCCTGCTCGAACTGCTTGGAGTCGTCGCCCTGCCAGTTCTGCTTGAGGGACTCGACCTCCTGGTCGACCTTCGTGATGAGCTTCTGGATGGCCTCGGCCTGCTGCTGCAGCACGTTGCCCTGGGCGTTGACCTCATCGTCGTTCATTCCGAGCCAAGCCATGACCTTCTCCTTTGCCTGTGTTCCCCCGAGTCCTTCGGGAAGTCCGTTGCTGTCGGGCCCACCCCTGTCGGCCGGCCGCGTACCTCTCGTGACGTTCGCGGTGGTGCGGGGCCTTCCTCCCGCGTCGCACCGTTCGTCGACATGCATGAACCTAGGGCAGCACCCCCGCCCGGTCGATGGGGAGCACTCCCCACGACGCTGCCCGAGCGGACGCCGCCACCCCGAGCGTGGTCGCGGACCGGCGGGTTCGTCTGCGCGACAAGGGGATCGACGTCCATCTCTCCGTCACGGCAGCGCCACCTGAAGCAGCTCGAACCTGCCCTTCTCGACGATGAAGCCGCGGCCCTCGGGCAGCTCGGCCCGGTTGAGCGCGGGCAGGTTCGCCTTGAAGACCGACAGGCCCTCGTTGCCGTCGGGGTGCAGGGCGATGCCGGACCGGGACGTCTTGAGCAGCGCCTGGAGCCCGAAGTTGCTCGAGAAGAACGCCGCCTCGCCCTCGGCCACGACGAGCTGGTCGTTGTCGACGCACGCCTTGACGAGCGTCGTCAGCGCGTTCTCGGCCCCGGACGGCGCGAGGTCGTCGACCCGCTCGACGAACACCGCGACCGGACGCAGGATGCGCCCCTCCTCCACGTCCGCGGCCAGCCTCGACGCCAGGGTGGACGTCGCCTCGCCGCCGACCGCGGTCTCGGCCCAGATGCCGAGGTCGAGCAGCTCGGAGCCGCGCCGCGGTGTCATGAGGTAGAGCGCCGACTGCGAGCTGAACCGGTACAGGCCCGCGGCCGTGGCCGCCATCGCCGTCGTGCGGCCCGAGCCCGAGGGGCCGGTGATGACGAACGTGCCCTTGGGGTCGAAGCCGTGCGGCTCGAGCGAGGAGGACGCGACGCCCACGACGGGCCGGCCCCCGCGCTCGGGCGGCAGGTCACCGAGCGGGATGGCGTCGGCGAGCGACTCGATGGGCGGCGCCTGCGAGACGCCGGCCTTGTGCGTCGCGTCGGCGAACGCCTCGACCGCCGCGGCCTGGACCGTGACGTCCGATGAGCCGCCGAGCACCGCGACCTGCACCTCGGCGCCGTTCACGAGACCACGGCCCGGGGGCGAGGCCATCGTCAGGACGTCGCCCGGGACGCCGAAGACCGAGTAGTCCTCGGTGCTGCTCATGCGCAGGATGACCCGGCCCTGCACGGCCGCGGCGAGGTTGGTCGGCAGCCCGGTGCGCTGGTCCGAGGCGATGATGAAGTGCACGCCGACCGGTCGGCCGTCGGCGGCGAGGCCGGCGAGCAGGTCGAGCCACTGGAACCGGCCACCGACCTCGTAGGCCTGCCGGAAGGCCGTCATGCCGTCGATGAGGACGACGATGCGAGGCTCGTCGGTGCGGCCGGAGAGGCGCCGGTAGTCGGTGATCGTCGCGGCGCTCACGGCGGAGTACCGTCCGGCGCGCTCGTCGATGGTGGCCCGCAGCATCCGCAGCAGCCGGGTCACGCGCTCGTGGTCGCCGCCCGGGACGATGGAGCCGACGTGCGGCAGGGTCTCCAGCATCGCCAGACCGCGGTTGCCGAAGTCGAGTCCGTACACGTGGCAGGGTCCGCCGCGGACCGTGTAGCCGGCGGCAATGGCGATGGTCCGCAGGAACACCGACTTGCCCGAGCCGGACGTGCCGTAGACGGCGATGTTCCCCTCCTTGTCGGGACGGAACGCCACCTCGGGCTGGGCCTGGTTGTCCGGGTCGTCGGCGACGCCGAAGACGAGCTCGTCGTCGCGGCGCTGGGTCGGCAGCGTCGCGAGGTCGTAGACCGGACGCAGGTCGGGCAGCCACGGCTTGCGCGGCCGGGGCAGCTCGGCGCGTCGGGCGGCGCGGCCGAGGGTCGCGACGAGGCGCTGGATGTCGGTGGGCCCGAGGTCGGCGTTGTCGTCGCCGTCCTCGCGACGCGGCGGCTCCCACTCGGTGCCCGCGCCGAAGGTCAGCGTCTCGACCTTCATCTCCGGCGGCGGCGGCACGTCGGAGGTCCAGCCTCCCGCGTACCCGGTCTGGAAGGGCACGAGGCGCCCCGGACCGGTCTTGCTCACGGCGCGGCCGGGCAGCGCCGGGTCGAAGAAGGCCGCCTCCTTGCTGCCGAGGACGTCCTCGGAGTCGTTCTCGTCGGCCATCCGCAGCGCCATGCGCAGGTTGGTGTTGGCGCGCAGGTTGTCCTTGATGACGCCGGCGGGGCGCTGCGTGGCCAGGATGAGGTGCAGGCCGAGCGACCGGCCGCGCTGGGCGACGTTGACGACGCCGTCGACGAACTCCGGCACCTCCTGGACGAGGGCGGCGAACTCGTCGACGACGATGATGAGCGAGGGCGGCGCCTCGACCTCGCCGCGACGCTCGAGCTCGACGAGGTCCTTGGCCTTGAAGCGGGCCAGCAGGTGCTCGCGGTAGTGCAGCTCGGCGGCCAGCGAGGCGAGGGCCCGCCGGACCAGGTGGGGCGAGAGGTCGGTGACGAGGCCCACCGTGTGCGGCAGCTTGACGCAGTCGCGGAAGGCCGACCCGCCCTTGTAGTCGACGAGCAGGAACGTCACCCGCTGCGGGGAGTGCGCCGAGGCCATGCCGAGGATCCAGGCCTGCAGCAGCTCGGACTTGCCGGCACCCGTCGTACCGCCGACGAGGGCGTGCGGGCCGTCGGAGCGGATGTCGACCGAGAACGTGCCCTGGCTCGACTGCCCGACGACGGCGCGAAGGTTGCCGGGCTTGCGGGGCAGGACCGCCGGTGCGTAGGGGCCGGTGAGGATCGAGCGCGACTCGCCCCACTTCTCGATCACCGACTCCTCGGCCCGGGCCAGCTCGGTGCCGGCGAGGGTGAGCAGCGACACCGAGCGGGGCAGGTCGCTCGCGTCGTCGACCGGCACCCCGGCGTCGACGACGGGCGACAGGGCGCGGGCACAGGCCATCGCCTCGTCGTAGCCGATGCGGTCGACGGCGACGGGCTGGACCTCCTCGCCCTCGTGGACGTAGCCGGCGAGGGAGCGTTCGTCGCCCTCGACGACGAGGAAGGTGTGGCAGGCCGCCGGCAGCAGCTGCTGGGTCTCGGCCACCCACACGACGATGACGCCGTGCTGGTGCCCGCGCTCGGCGATCGCGACGAGGCGGCTGCGCTCGATGGGGGCGTCGCTCTCGACGAGGACGAGCACCGACGGCCGGCCGGCGCTTGCGGCCTCCTGCTCCTTCGGCGTGCCCTTCGCGGCGATGAGGTCCTCGAGCGCGTCGGCGAGCGCCGAGCAGGCCGGCGCGCTGCCGGCGAGGTGGGCGACCTCGACCGGGCTGTGCGGCGAGCTGGTGTGCGGCAGCCACTTGAGGAAGTCCCAGTCGCGGGCCGAGCTGCCCGAGGCGAACGAGCAGACGGCCAGCTCGGCCGGCGAGTGCAGGGCCACCGCCTGGACGACGAGCGAGCGAGCCGCACCGAGGGCGCTCTGCCGCGGACCGGCCACTCCGACGGCGCCGGTGCCGAGCGGGGTCGCGACGACGGGGACGTCGTGGACGACCTCGAGCCCGGACAGCTGCTCGGAGACCGCGAGCCACGCCTCGGCCTTGGACCGGCCGACGGCAGGCATCGTGATGGGGGAACGCGACGGACGCGTGCCGAGGCCGAGGCGCAGCTCACCGAAGCCCGGGGTGTCGCGGCGTCGCGTCCACAGCAGGGCGCTGCGGTCGCGGACCGCGACGAGGCAGTCGGTGCCGCTCGGCTGCTCGCCACGGCGGACGTGGCCCTCGCGCTCGAGGGAGGCCCTGATGCGTTCGGACAGCAGGCCGAGGTCCTCGGTGAAGTCACGCATCGCCTGCTCGAAGTCCTTGCGCTGCTGTCGCCGGCCCTCGTAGTACGTGCCGGCCATCATGAGCGGCATCATCAGCATGAAGACGATGGAGTACGGGCTCTTCGTCAGCGCGAACACGAAGATGCCCATGAGCAGCGGAACCAGCATCGCCACGAGGGGCATCGGGTTGCTCTTGCCGCGCTCGGGCAGGTCGGGGACCTGGAACTCCTGGCCCTCGAAGAGCGGGGCGACGCGCGGCGAGCGCGAGAACTGCACCGTGCCGGCGTCACCGGACAGCACGCCGCTGCCCGGACGCGCCACGGCGCCGTCGCCGGTCAGGTGCACCTCGAGCTCGGTGTCGCCGAGGCGGATGACGTCGCCGCTCTTGAGGTGCGCGCGGGTGACCTGCTGGCCGCCGGCCGTGATCCCGTTGGCCGAGCCGAGGTCGACGACCTCGACGACCTCCTGGACGACGAGCTTGGCGTGCTGCCGCGAGACCGACTCGTCGGTCAGGTGCACCTCGCAGCCGCGGCCGCGCCCGACGTAGGCGGTGCCGCGCGAGAGCGGGAACTCGCGACCGGCGTCGGGGCCCGAGCGGATGACGGCAACCGCGGCCGGGCGGCCACGGTCGACGAAGCCCTCACCGGCCCGCGTCACGGTGACGCGCATGCCGGACTGCAGGCCGCTCTCGGCGACCGTCGCGCGCGGGTCGAGGCCGCGCATCTCCTGGTCGACGAGGGCGAGGGTCATCGGCTCGTCGACCCCGAGGACGCTGCTCCGGTTCGGGTCGGCGGCCGCGAGGTAGCCGGCGAGGTCGCCGACGGTCGTGGCCGAGTCGGTCGTCGCGACGAGATCGGTCTCCCGGTCACCGGACCGGAGGACGAACTTCAGCTTCACGCGTCACCCTTCGTGCTCTCGTTGGTGCTCCTCCGGCGGGTGGCTCGGTCTCCGAGGCCGGCCCGTCCCGGGCGCCCGGGGTGCCCGGCCCGCCCACGCCCGCCGGGGTCACCGGTGTGCCCGGAGCGTCGGGCGGCTCCGAGGCCGCCACGTCGGCCGGCCCGGGTGCCCGGCGGGGCCGTGCCGACGCCGGCCCGCCCCGCCCGTCCCCGGCGCTGTGACGCCGCTGAGGACACCGAGGCCGACGCCGACCCCGGGCCCGAGCGCGACGTGCGGCGGACCGCAGGCGCCAGGCCCGAGCCGGTGGGCAGGTGGTGACGGAAGGTGCGCAGCGACACGTCGGCGCGCAGCCGCTGCCAGAACGACCGACCCGAACGCAGCCGCCTGCGGGCGGTGTCGACGTCGGCCCAGAAGGCCTCGACCTCCTCGTCGGTCGGCTCGTCGACGTCGAAGACGTGGCCGTCGGCGGCCGCGGCGACCGGGACGAGCTGCAGGCCGCTCGGGGTGGACCCGCCGCCACCGCTGACAGCCAGGGGCTCGGGATCGGGGCTCGGCGGCACCGGCCCACCCGCCCGAGGGGGGACGCCCATGAGCGCCCCGTCGACGACGACGCTCGGCCTCGGGGGTGGCGGTCCGTCGACGTGCAGCTCGAGTGCCCGGGCTTGCTCGATGCGGGTTCCCTTGGCGGGCAGGGGCATTCGTAGGTCGCGGGCCGTGTCGATGATCTCGCGCCAGCCACCGGTGACCCTGGTGGCCGGGGCGCCCGTCGTGCGCCGACGCCGGCGGCGCAGCCACTTGGCGCCCCGGATCGCGCCGTACACGGCGAGGAGGACGAGGAGGGGCAACACGACGTAGAAGACGAGCCAGCGCAGCCAGTCCGGCCAGTTGTCGGGGTCGAGGGGGTTGTCGTCCTTCGGCGGGTTGCGCAGCTGGGTCGCGTTCTGCGCCTGGTCCGGGCCCTGCAGGACGCTCGGCGGGTTGTTGGCCGCGGGCGGCGGCACCTGCGCGCCGGTCTTCTTCTCCTCGGACTTGCGGATCAGCTGCTGCGGCTTCTTGTTGCGGTCGGGCACGAACTGGGTGGCCAGGATCGGCAGCCACGTGTCGTCGGTGAGCTTGACCTCGACCCAGGCGCGGACGTCCTTGCCCTTGACGACGCCGCCCGGTTCGGGGACGGCGCCCAGGACGACGCGCGCCGGCACGCCGAGCCGGTTCGCGATGAGGGCGTACGCGGCCGCGTACTGCTCGTCGTTGCCGGCCAGCTGCGTCGACCGCATGAACTGGCTCATCCGCAGCAGGCTGTGGCCCGGCAGGAAGACGTTCTGGTAGTCGCCCGGGGCCCCGCCGTCGGTGTAGGCGCCGTCCTGGAGGGCCTTGGCGACCGCCGCGACCTTCTGCCACTGACCGTCGACCCGGTCGGTCCACGGCGTCACCTTGTCGTCGAGGAACGACAGCGACGACGCGTCGACCGTCGACCCGTCGGCGACGTCCGCGCTCTTCGGCAGCTGGGCCGGCGGCGCCTGGACGTGGGCGGTGACCGTGTACTCGTCGCCGGGGGCCAGCTTCTCGGGCAGGACGCCGGTGTTGGTGTCGACGTTGAAGCGCAGTTCGTCGGCGAGCCGGTCGCGGCGGGCGCCGCCGAAGTCGAGACCGGTCACCGTGCCGAACGTCGGCAGCCAGACGTCGCTGTAGCCGCCCGCCGGCACGGCCACCGTGGCCGTGACCTCCTGGCCCGGGCCCTCGGCGGCGATGTGCGTACCGACCTTGCGGAAGCTCGTGCCGTCGGCCTCGGGGCCGTCGCCGAGGTTGGCGAGGTTGCCCGCGCCCCAGACGAACCCGTCGTAGGAGTCGAGCGCGGCAAAGCGCAGCGGGACGCCGGCCGGCAGGCCCCGGACGGTGAGCAGCGTCGTGTCGAACTGGTGGGAGGCGTTGGGCTCGGTGTACTGGCGGAAGCCGGCGAGCGGCGACGCGTACTGGCTGACGTCGAACGGCGGCACGAGGGAGGAGCGGAAGACGGTGCGGGGGTGGTCGGCGCCGGGCAGCATCGGCCCGACGAAGAACCCGCCGACCGTCGCCACCGCGAGCAGGCCCGCGGTGGTGACGGCACGCGTCGTGCGCCCGGCACCGTTCTGCAGGGCCGGGCGGTTGCGGTTGCTGCGCAGCGCCGTCCAGCCGATGGCGACGAGCGCGAACACGGCGCCCTGCACGAGCACCGCGGCCGGCGTCAGGGTGCCGAGGACGATGGAGGCGACGAGGAGGGCCACGGGCGCGACGAGCGCGAGGACCGCGCCGGGCCAGCGGCGGGCGACACCGTGGGTCAGGGCGGCGCCGGCGAGGCCGAAGAGGAACGGCAGCGCCAGGTACGGGCCCTCGGAGTCGACCGGCGGCAGCGCCGTCAGCAGCTCCTTCCAGCCGGGCACGGCCATGTGCACGAGGGTCCCGAACGTCGCGCCCGAGGGGATGAACCCCGCGAGGAGGTCCTCGCGCACGGCGATCGGCCCGGCAAGGAGGAGGTAGACGGCGGCGGTGCTCAGCAGGGTCACGACGCCGACGGCGCGGAAGGCTGCGGTCACGTGGGCGACGAGCAGGCCGAGGACCAGGCCCGCGAGCCCGACCCAGAGCCAGCCGAGGCCGAAGAAGGTCGTGCGGAAGCCGACGAGTGCGATGCCGACGAGGACCACGGTGAACCCGGCGTCGACGAGGTGCGGCACCGTCGGACGCAGCCGGGCCAGCTGTGCGCCCACCTTCTCGCCGACGCTCGGTGGGCGCACGAGGGCGCTCGGCGGCGGGGCGGGGATTCGGGTCTGGCTCATCGGGCGACTCCGGTGAACAGGAGGGAGCGGAGGTCCTCGAGCGCGCTCAGCGTCAGGATCGTCAGCCCGCCGCCGCGGCGGATGCCGTGGTCGGCCTCCGGGTCGACGACGACGATGACGCGGGTCACCTCCGGCGGGAACTGCCCGGCCGCGCGCTGCAGCTCGATGAACGGGCGGTGCGGGCCGGTGACGACGAAGACCGTCGACGTGTCGGGGGCGAGGTCGGTGGCGTCGAGCGACACGGAGAACAGGTCGATGGGGCCGGGCTCCACCCGCGACAGGGCGTCGAGACCGACCTGCGGGACCGACCTGGAGACCTTCTCGTCACCGCACACCATGGTGCAGTCCTGCTCGTCGAGCATGACCCGCACCATGATCGAGGCGCCGACCGAGATCGCCGTCTCGACGTCGGCCTGGATCGCGGTCGGCGCGTTGGCAGCCATGACGTCCCGCTCGACGTCGCGGTCGGTCCGACCGGTGCGGCCGTGTCCGGACCGGTACTGCTCGGGGTCCGGGTCGACGACGATCGTCACGTGCGAGCGCCGGGTGTCGAGGAACTGGCGCACGAGCAGCCTGCCGGCCTTGGCCGAGCTGCGCCAGTGGATGTAGCGGCGGTCGTCGCCGGGCTGGTACTCGCGCAGCGCGTGGAAGGCGAGGTCGCTCATCGAGACGTCCTCGGTCGTGCTGCCCTCGAGGTCGCGCAGCAGGCCGGCGCCGAGCGACTCGAGGGCGACGGTCCGCGGGTGCACGAACAGCTCGGTGCGCTCGGTCCACCTCAGGGTCCGACGCATGAGCCCGAGCGGGTCGCCCTGGACCGTCGTGGCCGGCCCGACCTGGATGACCCCACGGCGGGAGGTCGGCACGACGAAGAGCTCCTCGTGCGCGTGGCCCGGCGTCAGGGCCGGCAGGACGAAGCGCGCGGCCGACAGGCCGACCGGCAGCTCGACGAGGATCGGCAGCATCGGCGTGCGCGCCTCGTTCGTCACGAGGATGCGGCCGGTGGCCGGCTCGCCGACGACGACGCGTCGGGGGTCGACCTCCGCGAGGATGCGCACCTTCGTGCGCCCGAGGGCCAGGACGAAGCAGACGGCGAAGAGCACGAGCGCGGCGGCGGCCACCATGAGCAGCTCGGTCCAGCCCCACCGGGCCCCGACGAACCAGCAGGCGAGCCCGAGCACGAGGATCGTCCACCCGAGCGGCGACACCCAGTGCAGCACGCCGGCGACCGGCCGCCACACGCCCTCGGTGCGCCGCGCGACGCGTCCGGTGGCGTGCCCGAGCGTCTGCGCGAGCGGCTGCGTGACGTGACGGATCCCGCGGCTCGTCGTGCCGCGCGCCGGAGCCCTGCGCCCCTTGACCTGTTCGGTCATTCCTACCCCTTGTCCCGGACCGTGCCTGCCGTGGTGCGAACCGCGTTCAGGCGGAGGCGCGCTCGGCCGGCGGCGCGATGTCGCCGAGGATCTGGTCGACGACGCTCTCGACGGTCGTGCCGGCGAACTGCGCCTCCGCGTTGAGCAGGAGTCGGTGCGAGAGGACCGGCTCGGCGAGCACCTTGACGTCGTCCGGGACGACGTAGGTGCGACCCTGGCTCGCCGCCCACGTCTTGGCGCACCGCACGTAGGCGAGGCAGCCGCGCACCGACAGGCCGAGCTTGAGGCTCGGGTGGCGACGCGACTCCTCGGCGATGCGGCTGACGTAGCCGAGGATCGCCGGGTCGACGTGGATCTCGTCGGCGAGCCGCGCCATGTCGACGATGACGTTGCTCGCGATGAGCGGCTGCAGCTGCTTGGCACGGTCGCGCGTCTTGGCGTCGGCGAGCACGGCGATCGTCGCCTCGTGGTCGGGGTAGCCGACGCTCGCCTTCATGAGGAAGCGGTCGAGCTGCGCCTCGGGCAGGCGGTAGGTGCCGGCCTGCTCGATGGGGTTCTGGGTCGCGATGACCATGAACGGCTCGCCGACCGAGTGCGGCGTGCCGTCGATGGTGACGCGCCCCTCCTCCATGACCTCGAGGAGCGCGGACTGGGTCTTCGGCGAGGCGCGGTTGATCTCGTCGGCCAGGACGATCGTCGCGAAGATCGGGCCCGGGTGGAACTCGAAGGCCTGCTTGCTCGGCTCGTAGATCGTCACGCCCGTGACGTCGGAGGGCAGCAGGTCGGGCGTGAACTGGATGCGGCTGTGGCTGCCCTGGACGGTGGCCGACAATGCCCGCGCCAGCTGGGTCTTGCCCGTGCCCGGGTAGTCCTCGAGGAGCAGGTGGCCCTCGGACAGCAGGCACGTCAGCGCCAGGCGCGTCACGTGCTGCTTGCCGAGCACGGCCCGCTCGATGTTGCCGACGAGCTGGTCGAAGGTGTGGGCGAACCAGGTGACCTGGTCCTGTGTGACGCTCATGGGTGTCCTTCTCGTGAAAGTGGTGTCGTGCGAAGGGTGGTCGTCGGGCGGTGGGGCCGCCGCGGGATGCGCGGCCTCAGCCCCACGGGTTCTTGGTCGCCGAGTCCCGGCCGTTGGACCCGGTGCAGGTCACCGTGACCGACTGGTTCGGATAGCCGAGGAACTTGCCGGAGTTGTTGCGGCCGTTCGTCGGTTCGTGCGTGCCGGCTGTGCCGTCGTCGGGCTGGGACCACCCGCTGATCGCACAGCTGATCGCGCCCTCGAAGTTCTTCAGCTCGTAGCCGATGTGGTTGCAGTTCGTGCCGCACTCCTTGCCCTGGAACGGGTCGAAGCAGCCGGTCGTGCCGCACGCCGTGCCCTTGTAGACGCTGACCACCTGCGGGTTCGGCTTGGCGTTCGTCGTGCCGGTGACGAACGCGGTCCACGGGCCGGGCCCGGAGTCCTGGGCGATGGCCCGCACCCGGATGGTGCGCGACGTCGAGTAGCCCAGGCCGCTGAAGGTCGTCGAGTGCGTCCCCGCGCCGACCGTCGTGTTGCGGTCGCCGTCGATCTCGTAGCCGGTGACCGGGCGGCCCTCGCTCGGCGCGGTGCCCCACGTGAACGTGATGCTGTTGTTGTCGTGCGACTCCCGCAGGCCCGGCACGCCGTTGGTCGGACCGTACGGGTGGAACGTCACGCTGTTCGACCAGGGCGAGCACATCCCGGCCACGTTGCAGGCCTGGACCTGCATCGACTGCTGGCTGGTCCCGAGGCTGCCTGCCGTGCCGCCAGAGCAGCCGCCGGAACACGCCCACGAACCGCTGCGGCCCGACGACGTCTGCCAGTTGACCTTGTCGTAGCCGCGCGAGCGCGAGTCACCGAGGGTGAACGACGCGTCGCCGGAGTAGTCCTTGCGCGGCGTGACGACGGACTGCAGGTTCGGCGTCTCGGGGATGCCGTCGGCGGTGTAGCCGGAGAAGTTGGCCTTGTCGGACGTCGCCGGGCCGCCGTTCGTCGCGGTCACGGTGTATTCGACCCTCTGCCCCTGGTAGGGGATCGTGTCGCTGGCCGTGCGGGACTCGCCGCCCGAGCGCGTCGCGATGAGGTTCCACGCGCCGCCCTCGGTGCGCCGGTACACGTCGTACTGCGTGATCGGCGGGCCGTTCGGGTCGGTGGCCGGCCACGAGACCGTCACCTGGGCGTTCGGCTCGCCGGGCACCGGGGCCCGGGGGCTCAGCGTCGGGGCCGGCACGTTGGCCGGCTTACCGAACGACTGCGCCTTGACGGTCGGGCCGAACGGACCCCAACCCGCTCCGTTGCGGGCCTGGACGCGGATGTTGTACGCGTCGTTGTTGACCAGTCCGCTGAGCACCTTGGTCAGGGCGGGCGCCTTGACCGACACGGTGCCGCCCGACCCGGCGTTCGTGCCGATGTCGACGTACTGGACGCGGTAGTCGGTGACCTCGCTGCCCTCGTTCGGCGGCGGCGTCCAGCTGACGGTGAGCTTGCGGTCGCCCGGGACGACGGTGCTGATGACCGTCGCCTTGGGCTTGGTGTCGGGCCGGACGGTGTTGCTCCGCGGGCTCTCGTCCGACCAGCCGACCGCGTTCTGGGAGCGGACGGTGAACGAGTAGTCCTTGCCGTTGGTCAGCCCGGTGATGGTGCACGGCGAGCTGGCGCAGACCTGCCGCACCTCGCCGCCGTTGGCGATGACCTCGTACTGCGAGATCGGCAGGCCGCCGTCGTAGGCCGGCGGGCGCCAGTCGACGCGGGCCGTGCTGCCGAGGATGCGGTCGGCGACGGCCACCGGCGCGTCCGTCGGGTCGGGCTTGCTGCGCACCGTGACGGTCACCTGCCCGAGCGCGGCCGGACGACCCGGCGCGTCGAGGACGCGCACGGCGATCTTCGTGTCGCCCCGGGCCTTGTCGGACGCCGACACCGTCAGCTGGCACCCGCTCGCCGATGCCGTGACGCCGGTGCCCGACACGACCGAGGTCTCCTGCACCGAGCACTGCGGTGCCGTGAGCGGGCTGTCGAGGTACTGGGCGAGGTTGACCGTGCGGCTCGTTCCGGCGATGAGACCCTCGACGAGCACCGGGCGCATCGTCGCGATCGGGGGCGCGCTCGTGACCCGGACCCGGATCTTGAAGGTCTCGGCGCCACCCTTGGCCTTGACCGCGACGGCCCCGGTCGTGCCGGCCTGCGCGGCCGCCTGCGCCTTGAGGACGACCTGGCGACCGCCCTGGCCGGACTGCGACAGGTCGACGCGGTCGGCGGCGGGATCCCACGTCGCCTCGTAGGCCGCCGCGCTGGCGTCCATGCCGTCGGGCAGCCAGGCGTGGCACAGGCGCGGGATGTCGAAGCTGCGCGCCGGGCCGTCAGCCGCGAGGAGCACCTCGTGGTCGGGGCAGCGCAGGACCGGCACGTCGGGGCCGATCTGGACCGGCACCGTGACGTAGGTCCGCTGGGCGGCCTTGTCGTTCGGGCCGGTCGCGTTGGTCACCTCGAGCATGAGCGCTGCCGGACCGACGTAGCCGTTCGTCGAGGTCAGGGTCAGCTCGGTGGCCGACGTGACGGTGAACTGGAGGTTCTCGGCGGGCGAGGTCGACACGGTGTCGGGCGAGGTGACCGAGACCTTGCCGCCGCGCGGGTCGAGGACGTAGTCGCCGAGGGGCACCCGGACCGTGGAGTCGGCGCCCATCTTCACGGTCTTGCCCGCGACGACGTAGGGCAGGCCGTTGCCGCCGGCGGGGACGTAGATGAGGGCCATCGCCTGGGCGCCGTCGGCGTCCTCGATGACGTAGGGGACGACGCGAGCCTGCGGGCGCAGCTGGATGCGCAGCTTGCGACCCTCCCGGGTCACGCCGTCGCCGTAGAACTTCACGATCTTCAGCTGCGACTGCTCGCCGTCGAGGTCGCGGTCGTTGGCGAGCGCGTCGACGACGATCGAGGTCTCGCCCGGCTTGGCCGTGCCGGTGTCGTCGACGGCGGTGGGCGGGTTGTTGAAGTCCTTCTGCCCGCGGACCGTCAGGGTCGACTTCGACGGGTCGAAGAGACCGTCGGTGATGCCGTACGTCAGCACCTTGGCGGGCCCGACCTCCGGCGCCACGACCTTGAACGTGTCGTCCTTCTGGCGCGAGAAGTCCTTGAGCGTGCCGGCGTCGTTGAGCGTCGACAGGTCGACGAACGACACGGAGTCGCCGGCGGCGATGAGGTCGTTGGCCAGCACGTCGGCGCGCACGGTGCGGCCCGGCGCGGCCACGACGTCGTCCTCGACGGCGACCGGCGGCTGCGGGTCGCCGGGCTGGACGACCCCGACGCGCACGAAGCCGTCGCTCGTCGCCCCGAAGCGGTCGCGCAGCTGGTAGCGGATGACCTCCGTACCGGCACTGCGGGGGTAGGCCTCGTAGCGGATCGTCGCCGCGCCGTAGCCGACGACGCGCCCGTATTCGAGGTCGACGGGACCGGTGTCGTCGCCGACGATGCCGCTGACGAACGTCAGGTCACCGTCCGGGTCCACGCCGCTCGTCGGCACGGTGATCGACAGGGTGTCGCCGGCGGTGACGCTCGCGGTGAAGCTGCGCGCCTGCGGCGGCTGGTTCGGGTTCTTCACGGGGTCCGGGGGCGGGGTGACCGTGACGGTGATCCGGCCGGTGCCGCCGCGCGAACGCTGGCCCTCGGGGTAGGTCGTGTACTCGAGGATCGCGGTCCTCGGGCCGGTCATCGGCGTGACCTCGGGGACGTACCGGACGACGGTTCCCGACGCGAACGCCTGGCCACCGCCGGAGAGCACCCGCACCTCCGGGGCGAGCTTGAGCGGGATGCCTTCGCTCATCGAGTCGTTGTCGAGCGCCGGGATCGTCACGGCGTCGCCGACGCGGACGGTCGCGACGTCGTCGACGACGGTCGGCAGCACCTTGTCCTTGGGCTCGGGCTTCTGCACGACAGACAGCTCACCGACGGCGGTCTTCGTGCCGTCGGAGATCGTGTACCGCACGGTCCCCTGGCGGGTCTCGGTGCCGGTGACCGGCGCCGTCGCGACGACGCGCACCCAGCGGCCCTGCACGATCGACGGGCGCAGCCACGCCTGCGCCGACTCGACGCGCTGCACGACGAGGACGTCGCTGCGCGGGCTGTAGTCGTTGGACAGGACGTCGGCGATGACCGGCGTCTGGCCGCGCACGACCGCGGCGTCGGGCGTCGCGACCGGCGGCGCGTCGGTGTCCTTGTCGGGCAGGATGTCGACCCGGATGCGGCCCGTGGCCACGCCGGCGCCGACCTGCGCGGTGTAGGTGACGACCGACGTGCCCGGCGTCTGTCCGGTGACCGTGACGACGCCGGTGTCGAGGTTGGAGTCGAGCGTCAGCTGGCCCGGGCCGCGGACCGCCTGGGCCAGGCGCATCCGCGCCTCCGGGTCGGTCGGGTCGGCGCCGGCGATGTCGTTGCCGAGCGGCTGGAGCTGGACCGGCTTGCCGACGACGGCGCGCACGACGTCGGGCTGCGTGCGGGGGCGGACCGGCTTCTCGTCGTCCTCGCTCAGCACGTCGAGGTCGACGGAGGACTCGGCGGTACCGCCGCGGCCGTCGTCGACGACGTACTTGACGACCTGGTCGCCCTTCTGGCCCTGCGCCTTGACCGTCAGCGCGCCGGAGCCGTCGACGCCGGTGGTCGAGACGTCGACGGGCGAGACCTGGATGGGGTCGTTCTCGGCGTCGCGCCAGTCGGCCACCACGCCGATGCGCACCGAGCCGTTCGCGACCACCGGGTAGGACGACCGGGCGAGCCGGGCCTGCCCCGAACGCAGCCTGGGCGCGGTGTCGACGTCGTCGGTGACGATGCGGACGGTGACCTTCGCGGTGGCCCGGCCGTTCTTGGCCGTCGTGCCGTTGTTGACCGTGTAGGAGAAGGTGAAGCCCTCGACGCGCGGCTCGTCCGGCACCGTCACCTGGACGGTCTGCCCGTCCGCCGACGGCGTCGCCTGGATGCCCGGGGCGTCGGGCTGGGTGACGTCGCCCGGCGAGATGGCCAGGATCGACCCCTGGCTGTCGGAGTCGTTGTCGAGGACGTGGAGCGTGGACGTCCGGCCGGGCCGCACCTGCATGACGTCGGGCTGGGCCTTCGGGGGCGTCCGCGTCTGGTGGTCGTCGAGGAGGTTCTCGTCCTTCTTCTTGTTCTTGTCGTCGGTCTGCGGCGGCGGGATGACCGAGTTCCAGTTGTCGATCTTGACGCGGTCGCGGTCGATGTCCCAGACGTCGCCGGAGTCGAGGTCGTTGAGGACGACAAGGCCCCGGTTGACGCGCAGCTTGACGCCGTCCGTGCGCACGCCCTTCTTCATGGCTCCGAGATCGACGGTGCCGGCGTCGGCAGGCGAGCCGCAATTGCGGCCGTAGTACACGTTCGACGGGCCGGCCCACGCGGCGTGGACGCACGAGGCGAGCCGGACCGGCTGGGACAGGTAGAGGTGCTGACCGGTCCGGCCCTGCGCGAGGGCGACACCGCCCGCCTGCCCGCCGTCGCCGGTGAGGTCGACCTGGGTCATGCCGGCCTCGTCCTGCACGAGGACGGTCGACGCGTCCGGGCCCGGCTGCTGGAGCGCGGCGTACGCGGGGTTGCCCGGCTCGGCGCTGCCGACCGACAGCTGCTGGGGCTCGTCGAGCGCGTCGGAGTAGAGCTTGTTCGTGCCGGAGTCCCACACCACCCAGTGCGACCCGACCGCGGTGACCTGGGCGGACTTCGAGGAGAAGCCGAGCCGGGTCGTCACCGGCTTGTCGAACGCCGCACCCTTCGGCCGCAGGACGGTGATGGAGCCCTTCTCGGCCGACAGGGCGTAGACGGTGCCGTCGACGCCGACCGCGACGGCGGCGTTGCCGCCGACCTTGGCCAGCGGCTTGGCCTGGGTCTGCAGCCCGTCGAGGCCGGTGATGCCGGCCCGGTCGTCGACCCGCTGGGCGCGCAGCTCGCCCGTGCCGGGGTCGATCATCGCGACGCTGCCACCGCGCAGGTCGATGGGCGGGGCGGTGAAGACGCGGTTGCCGGTGGCGGTGCTCGGCTTGGGCAGCAGGACGGCCTGCTCGGCCTGGAGGGTGCCCTCGGCCGGGTTGATCGGCACCACCTGGTTGCTGGCCCTCGTGTAGCCGATGACCGCGGCGCCGTCCTGGAACAGGTCGAGGCCCGAGCTCGACCCCACGTCGGCGTACACGCCGGCGTCGAGCTGGCCGGCCGCCTTGTTGATGCGCCCGAAGCGCGACTGCTCGGAGTTGGTGACCCAGACGCCGCCGTCGTTGAGATCGGCCTTGCGGACGATCTCGCCGTCGCTCTTGGTCGCGAGCCAGACGAGCAGGCTCGCGACGAGGGCGACGACGACGGTCGAGACGATGCCGATCCGTCGCTGGGTGGCGGCGGTGCTCATGCGTTCCCCTGTTCGGCCACGGCCCGGGGGGCGGCGGCCTGCTGTTGTGCGTGCGGTGTGGAAGGCGTGCCGGCCGCGGCGTCGGCCGCGGCGAGGTGCTCGAGGAGGGCGAGGTCCTCCTCGACGACGATCTTGGTCGAGAGCGCGTGCTCGACGAGTCGGGCCTTGCGGTTGGTCGCGAGCTTGCCGATGCCGCCGTGCAGGCCCCGGGTGCCGGCGTCGGCGAGCTTCTGGCAGACGTTGTCGAGCTTGCGGTTGAACCGGGTGATGGTCCAGCCGAGCCGCTCGGCGGCGGCGGCCGACGACGGGATCTGGCTGGTGCCGGCCTCACGGCGTCGCAGGAACGGCTCGCACAGCGCGACGACGAGCAGCTTCTGGTCCGGCGTCAGCGACACGCGGCCCACCGTGGCGGCACCGACCTCCTCGCCGTCCTCGTCGGCGGCGCTCGGCGGCTCGGCCGTCACCGTCTTGAAGGCCGGGCTCGCGACGTGGATCTCGAAGTCGTAGGTGGTCGGGCCGGCGGTGAACCACACGACGAGCTTCTTCATCGCGAGCGGGATGCGGGCACCGGGGTTGAGGAAGGCCTGGAAGAGTCCCTGCTCGTCGGCGACGGTCGCGGTGAGCGTCGACCCGGTGTTGCTCAGCCACCAGAACCCGGCCTCGTGCGACACGACGAGGAAGGTGCGGTGCAGGTACGGGTTGTCGTCGACCTCGACGTCGCCGGTGCGACCGATGGTCAGCCCGGTCTCCGGTGACACGGCGTACTCCTCGCCGCAGAACACGACGGTCACCTTGCTGTGGATCACGATCAGGTCCCCTAACCCGGTCGACTCGCACACGACGGAGTCGTGCGCTCGCGGCTAACGAGGTCCAACTGTGCCGCGTTACGGACGTGTGTGGTGGTTTGGTGCTGTCTGGGTGAAGGTTTCCGCGTCGAGGCCCTCGTGTCGATCCGCGCCGGTACTCATGGCCGGCACGGGAACGGCCCTCCGCCGGGTGCGTCGTGCCTCAGCGCGCCCTCACCGCGACCTCAGTGCGGCCTCACTGCGCGGTCTCGCACTGCGGGCCGCCGGGCGGCGAACCCTGGCCGGCACGGATGACGACGACGCCGGCACACACCTTGGTCCCCTTCGGGACGCTGAACGTGTACGTCGGCTTCGTCGCGGTGACGACCTTGGACCTGTCGGCGCTGACGGCGTCGTCGCGCGAGGCCGCGTACTGGATCCGGAAGGTGTCCTTGCCGTCCGGCTCGGGATACGTCCACCGGAAGGTGACCTTCCCGGGACCGGACTGCGCCGACAGGACCGGCCGGTCGAAGACCGGGTTGCCGACGGCGCTGTCGTCGCCGGGCATCGAGACCGTCTGGTTCGGCGTCGGCCCGACCTCCCCGGGTGGAGCGGACCCGCCGCGCACGACGAGGAACACGACCAGGCCCACGAGCACGACGACGCCGGCGGCCAGCACCCGGACGACGCCGGCCCGGGCCGGCGGCGACGTCGCGGACGACCCCGGCCGCGCGGGGGGCGGCTGCGGGTCGGCCGAGCTCGCGGCCCGGCGGACGGTGGCCTCGTCCGCCCCGTCGCCCAGAGGGGACGTCGCGGGTGAGGCGACGACGTCGGTGGCCGATGCAGCGCGGACCGGCGCGTACGGGCCGTGCGCTGGTGCCCCGCCGGGGACGGCTGCGGGAGAAGGACGCCCGTGGCCGGGATCGCGTCGACGTGTCTCGTCCTCGGCCGGCGCCCCCACGGGCCGCGGGCCGCCGGGGGCGACGGGCGTCGCGGGAGTCGCGGGAGCGGTGGGTCCGGCCGGCTGGGCGACCACCGTCTGCGGCGCCTTGATGCGCGTGCGGTCCTCGTCCTCGGCACCGCGACCCGTGGGGGACCCCTGGGTCTGGCTGACGAGGGTCGTGTGCCCCTGCTCGTCGAGGACGACGATGGGGGTGCGGGCCAGCCGCTGCTGCTGCTCGACGGCCTGCAGCGCCCGCGCCAGCTCGAGCGCCGACGCCGGCCGGTGCGACGGGTTCTTGGCCATCGCCTGCGCGAGGAGCCGCTCGAGCCCGGCCGGCACGTCCGGGCGGCCCGTCGGTGGCACGGGCGTGGTGCGGATGCGCGGCATGAGGGCGTACGCCGAGTTGTCGCCGCCGGGCACCTCGAACGGTGACCGGCCGACGAGGAGCTGCCAGAGCGTCGCGGCGAGCGAGTAGACGTCGGAGCGGACGTCGCCGTTGCTCTGGCCGTAGAGGACCTCGGGCGGCGCCCACGGCACGGAGACCCCGACGTCGTCGCTGGTCTCGGCCTCGGCGGCCTCGCCGTCGCGGGCACCACGGCCGGCGATGCCGAAGTCGGTCAGGCCGGGGGCGCCGTACGCGCTGACGAGGACGTTGGCCGGCTTGATGTCGCGGTGCGTGATGGCGGCCCGGTGGGCGGTCTCGACGGCACTGGCGATCTGGATGCCGGTGCGCAGGACCTCCTCGACGGAGAACCGCTCGGCCCGCGCCCGCATCGCCAGGTTGGGCGGCGGGTAGTACTTCATGACGAGGTACGGACGGCCGTCGTCGGAGGTGCCCGAACGGAACACCTGGACGATGTAGGGGTGGTCGCCGAGGGCCGCCATCGTGTCGGCCTCCTCGACGAACTGGCGGCGCAGCGCGTCGGTGAGGCCCTCGGACTTGAGCACCTTGACCGCGACGGGCATGCGCGGGCTCTGCTGCTCGTAGAGGAAGACGTCGGCGTAGCCGCCGGAGCCGAGGGGCTGGACGAAGACGAGCCCCGGGATCTTCGGGGGCGCTCCCTTGCGCGCTGCCATCAGAGCGCGGCCTCGAAGGTGAAGGAGACCTCGTCGGCCATCGACACGACCGAGCCGGGCTCGAGGACCTGCTGGTCGTTGGCGCGCAAGCGGACCGGCGCCTCACCGGGCAGCGCGAGCGTCGTGCCGTTCGTCGTGCCGAGGTCACGGACGAGGACGTGCCAGCCCTCGAGGACGACCTCGACGTGGTTGCGCGAGACGTCGCGCTCGGGGCTCGGCACCTTGACGACGTGCGGCCGGTCGGTGGCGGCGACGCCCTCGCCGAGCTTGGGCGAACGGCCGAGCAGGACGCTGCGGTCGAGGGTCACGACGTCTCCGGTGGACAGGCGCAGGACGCCGAGCGGCGGCCGCGGCATCGTGAACGGCTCCTGCGGCGGGATGGACGCCCCACAGACGCGGCACGCGTCGCCGTGCGGCGGCGTCGGGTGGCCCGACGCGCAGAGCACGGCCAGGACGCTGGGGCCGGTCGGGTTGGCCAGCTGGGCTGCGTGCCGGGCCTCGAGGAGCGCGCTGCGGTCGACGGTCTGCTCGGCCTCGTCCGCGTCGTCGAGCTCCTCGGTGGCGGCGGCGAGGCGCGGGGTGTGGTGCTGCTCGTACTTCGGGGTGTCGTGCGGCACGGCGTGGCCCGGGTCGGCGGTCGGGATCGGCTGGGTCGGCGGGACGGCCGGCGCCGGGTGCTCGTGCGTCACGGGTGCCACTGGTGCAGCGGCTGCGGGCGGTGTCGGGGCTGTCTCTTATACACATCTCCGAGCCCACGAGACGGAGCTACATCTAGGGTGCTGCTTTCTGCCTGGCCACGGGGGAGTGG
>NZ_JBPGXG010000064.1:0-24416 GCF_056755255.1 Monashia sp. HAY1-5C
TCCGTCGTCGGCAGCGTCAGATGTGTATAAGAGACAGGTCCGGGGGGCAGGCCTCGCCGGCGCTGCGGGGCGCGGCGCTCGTCGTCGCCCTGCTCTGCGCGCTGCCGCTGGTCGTCGTCGTGGTCAAGGCCCTCGAGTCCGGTGCCGGCGAGGCGCTCGCCCTCGTGTGGCGGCCCCGAGTGGGCGAGCTGCTCGGCAACACCGTCGCGCTCGTCGGCCTGACCGGTGTCGTGTCGACGGTGCTCGGTGTCGGTACGGCCTGGCTCGTCGAGCGCACCTCGCTGCCGTGGGCCTCGTTCTGGCGGGTCGCCTTCGTCGCGCCGCTCGCCGTCCCGGCGTTCGTCAACAGCTTCGCGTGGTCCGCCCTCGTGCCCGGGCTCGAGGGCCTGGCCGGTGCCGTCCTCGTCACGTCGCTGTCCTACTTCCCCTTCGTCTTCCTCCCGGTGGCCGCGCTCCTGCGCACCGGTGACCGCGGGCTCGAGGAGGCCGCCCGCGCCCTCGGCCTCGGCCCGTGGCGCACCTTCCTGCGCGTCGGCCTCGCCCAGATGCGGCCGGCCCTCCTCGGCGGCGTCCTCCTCGTCGCGCTGCACCTGCTCGCCGAGTACGGCGCCCTCGAGATGCTGCGCTTCCCGACCTTCACGACGGCGATCCTCGACCAGTTCGAGGTGGCCTTCGACAGCCGGTCCGGGAGCGTCCTCGCCGTCGTGCTCATCGGCCTCGCCGTCACGGTCCTCACCGTCGAGCTGCTGGCGCGCGGACGCACCCGGTACGCCCGTGTCGGCTCGGGCACGGCGCGGCGGGCCGCGCCCGCGGCGCTCGGCCGCTGGACGCCGGCCGCGCTCGTCGTCGTCGGCGGGCTCACGGTGCTCGCCGTCGGCGTGCCGGCCTGGAGCCTCGGGCGGTGGCTGCTGCGCGCCGACGAGGCGATGGAGCCGGCCAACCTCGGTCCGACCCTGTGGACGACGCTCGCGCTCGCCCTCGGTGCGGCGGCCGTGACCTCGCTGGCGACCGTCCCCGCCGCGTGGCTCATCGCCCGGCACCGCACGTGGTTCGCCGTCGCGGTCGAGCGGGTCACCTACCTCGCGGCGTCGCTGCCCGGCGTCGTCGTCGCGCTCGCCCTCATCACCCTCACCATCGGTCTGGCCCGCCCGCTCTACCAGACGACGACCGTGCTCGTGCTCGCCTACGTCGTCCTGTTCATCCCCCGGGCCATGGTCGCGACGCGCGCCGCCATCGCGGCCGTGCCCCCCGAGCTCGGCGACGCCGCCCGGGCCCTCGGAGACGGGCCGGTCCGGGCGTTCCTGCGGGTCCAGCTGCCGCTCATGCTCCGCGGCACGATGGCCGGCTTCGCCCTCGTGTTCATCGCCGTCAGCACCGAGCTGACCGCGACGCTTCTTCTCGCACCGACGGGTACGCAGACCCTCGCCACGGCATTCTGGGATGCGAGCGCCTCCCTCGACTACGCCGCCGCCGCGCCGTACGCCACTGCGCTCGTGCTCCTGTCCGCGCCCCTGACCTACCTGCTGCTCCACGGCAAGAACGAGGAACCCCAGACGTGAAGACGCTCCAGCTCTCGGGCATCACCGCCTCGCACCAGGGCACGCCCGTGCTCCACGGCATCGACCTCACGGTGCCGTCCGGCACGACGACGGCCGTACTGGGCCCCTCCGGGTGCGGCAAGACGACGTTGCTCCGCGTCGTCGCCGGGTTCCTGCGTCCCGACGCCGGCCAGGTGCGCGTCGGCGACGAGGTCGTCGCCGGTCCGGGCGTCTGGGTGGCCCCGGAGCGTCGCGGCTTCGGCTACGTCGCCCAGGAGGGCAACCTCTTCCCGCACCTCGACGTCGCCGCCAACATCTCCTACGGGCTGCCGCGCCGCGAGCGGCGGGCCGGGGCGCGCGTCGCCGAGCTGCTCGAGCTCGTCGGTCTGCCCGGCGACTTCGCCACGCGTCGTCCCGACCAGCTCTCCGGCGGCCAGCAGCAGCGCGTCGCGCTGGCCCGCGCCCTCGCCCGACGCCCCCGCATCGTCCTGCTCGACGAGCCCTTCTCGGCCCTCGACCCCGAGCTGCGCGTGGCGACGCGCGATGCCGTCGCCGTCGCGCTCGCCCACGAGCAGGCCACGGTCGTCCTCGTCACCCACGACCAGGCCGAGGCGCTCTCGTTCGCCGACCAGGTGGCGATCATGCACGACGGCCGGTTCAGCCAGGTCGGGGCCCCGGCCGAGGTGTACCGCGCCCCCTCCGACCGGCGGTCGGCCGTGTCGCTCGGCGAGGCCTGCTTCCTCGCCGGCCAGCTGCACGACGGCGCCGTGACGTGCGCGCTCGGCACGCTCCCCGTCGCCTCGGCGCGCGGCACGGGCGCCTGCGAGGTGCTCATCCGGCCCGAGCAGCTGCGCCTCGACGCGGCCGGCGCCGCGACCGCAGGCCCCGTGGCCGAGGTGACGCGGTGCGCGTACTACGGCCACGACGCGCTCGTCGAGCTGCGGCTCGACGACGGGTCCGGCACGTCGACCGTCCTGTCGGCTCGCGCCTTCGGCGGCCGGACACCGGCCGTCGGTTCGCGGGTCAGGGTGAGCGTCGAGGGCGAGCCGCACGTCATCGGCGTCTCCCAGCGACTCGTCGAGGCCTGAGCCCGCCGGCCGCCTCGACCGGGCCCGGGAGGGCTACGACGTCAGCGTCAGCTCGACGGCGAGCGCCTGGTGGTCGGACACCGGCAGGGGCACCGCCTCGCCCGACAGTGCGCGCACCCTGCCGCGCAGGAGGATGTGGTCGATCTGCTGCCCGGGCGAGTCGGCCGGGAACGTGGGTGCGTCGACGGCCGAGCGCATCCGGGTCAGCCGCCGTGCGCGCGTCGGCCCCATGTTGAGGTCGCCCGTCAGGACGAACGGGCCGTCCTCGCCGGCGACGTCGGCCATGAGCCGTCGCAACTGCCGGCCGTTCCACCAGTCGATGAACGACAGGTGCGCCGTCGCGACGGTGAGCGGTCCTTCGGGAGACTCGATGTCGGCGAGGACGGCCACCCGCGGCTCGTCGCGCACCAGCTCGGGCCGCATCCGGCCCCGGAACATCATCGGCACCCGCACGGGCACCGGGGCCAGCCGGGCGACCCGCCAGCCGTGCACCGGGAACCGCGAGAGCAGCGCCACGCCGTAGGCAGCGGCGTCGGGCTGCTCCTCACCGGTGGCGGCGACCCACGTCGCGCCCGGGCTGCCCGACAGGGCCGCGACGAACCGGTGCTCGGGGGCGTCCATCGCCTCGGCGGCGATCGCGGTGAGGTCGGCGTTGTCGGACCGGTGCTGGTTGCGGTCGACCTCCTGCAGCCCGAGGACGTCCGCGTCCAGCTGCCGGATCGCCCTCCGGAACCCGTCGAGGTCGACGTGCTGGTCGGTCGGCACCCGCCCGTTGAGGATGTTGAAGGTCGCCACTCTCATGTGGGCGCCCTACCCGACCGGACGCCGCAGCGCACGGGGAGAGGTGACGGTGCCCGACGTGGGTAAGCCATCGACATGGCAGCCGATGACGCCCAGGACCTCCGGGAGGCGCTCAAGAGGGTCGCCGTGGCCCTCAAGGACTCCGGGATGCCGTTCGCGCTCATGGGTGGCTATGCCGCGTGGGCCCGCGGGGGACCGGAGCCGGCGCACGACGTCGACTTCCTCGTCGCCGAGGAGGATGCCGACCAGGTGGCGCAGTACCTCGCCGAGCACGACTTCGAGGTCGTGCAGCCGCCGGAGGACTGGCTTTTCAAGGTCTTCACCGACGGAGCGATGGTCGACATCATCCACGGCCCGGTCGGTGGCCCCGTCCACCGCGACGAGGTCGAGCGCGCGACGCCGATGGAGGTGCTGTCGGTCCGGATGCCGGTGCTCGAGGCCACCGAGCTCGTCGTTCACAAGCTCGCGGCCCTCGACGAGCACTACTGCGACGTGGCCCAGCTGCTGCCCGTCCTGCGGGCGCTGCGCGAGCAGGTCGACTGGGAACGGGTCGAGCGCGAGACGGCCGACAACGACTTCGCCGCGATGGTGCTGTTCCTCCTGCGGCGGCTGTCCATCGTCGTGCAGGAGCCGGCCCAGGAGGCTGCCCGGGAGGGCGCGCAGGAGCCGGTGCAGGGCACACGGTGACGCCCACGGACCACGCGGTCCGGCGGGCTGCGCCGCCCACCGGCGCTCGCGTCAGAGTCGTGCGCCGTGGGTATGGCGGGGGTGCGACGACCCTTCTCGCACGTGCGAGCCCGAACCGAAAGGCAGACCCATGGCGAACAGAGACGACATCGACGCCCGCGCCCGGTTGGTGGACCTGCTGCTGGAGAAGGTCGCCGAGGACCTCTACCCGTCGAGCACGATGATGGACTTCCTCGAGGAGCTGCTGCTCCCGGACGAGGTGCCGGCGTACGCGGCGGTCCTCATGGAGAAGATGCGCGACGAGACCTACCCGAGCGTGTCCATGATGCGCCGGCTGGTGAGCCTGCTCGAACCCGCGTAGACGCCGGCCTACGCGGTCTCCCGGGCGCCCTCGACACTCGTCCCGGGAGCCCGCCCACGCCTGCCCGCCGGGGGCTCCGCCGAGGGCGCCCAGCCGGCCCGGAACGGTTGAGCCACGGCGTCTTTACCGTTAGATGAATCGCATCGTCGGGTACCTCAGTCTGCGAAGGAGGTGGCCGCGACGTGCCGCCGGATCGGCAGCATCGCGGCTTGAATCTATGTCTTCAGCACCGACCAAGATCGTCCTCGGAGTAGCGGGCGGATACCTGCTCGGACGCACCAAGAAGCTCCGTCTCGCCATGGCCCTGGCCGGCATGCTGGGTGGGCGCAAGCTCGCTGCCCAGCGGGGTGACCTGCTGGCACAGGGATCGAAGCTGATCGAGAGCAACCCACAGCTCAAGGCGTTGCAGAACCAGCTCACCGGCCGCCTCGTGGAGGTGGCGCGCGAGGCTGCGCTCGTCGCCATGGCGTCCCGGGTGGAGAAGCTGACCAAGACGCTGGAGTCCAAGGACGGCTCCGAGCAGGAGCAGGAGCAGGGCGGGGGCGCCGGCGACGTCGGCTCGGCCGTCAGTGGAGTGACGGGCTCACTGGGCCTGACGGGATCCGACTCGGACGACCAGGGTGAGGCGGCCGAGCAGGACCAGCAGGACCAGCAGGACCAGCAGGACCAGCAGAACGACTCCGAGGAGTCCGAGGAGTCCGACGAGTCCGAGGCGAGCGCTGACCAGGGCTCGCGTGGCTCGGCGGGCGAGGAGTCCTCGCGCTCCGGAGCCGCCGGCAAGCGGGCGACACCGCGCGGCGTCGCCAAGAAGGTGCCGATGAAGAAGGTCTCGGCGAAGAAGGCGGCAAAGCGTCCGTCCGGAAAGGGTCGGTGACGGCCATGAGCGGCAGTGGAGGCGCGCGTCTGAAGGACGCGTCCGGTGGCCTGTTGAAGGTCCTCGGCGAGCGGGCCATGGGCTCGCTGGGACACCGGGTGAGCGGCCTGACCGACCGGCTCGAGGGCATGGCCAGCGGCAACCCCTCGGTCAAGGCAGCAGTGGGCGGCGGGACCTCTGCGCTCAAGGGCCAGAGCCCGATCATGGGAATGCTCAAGGGCGCGGTGTCCGGGGTGAAGGACAAGGTCACCGAGGCACTGCCCGGTCTGGGCGGCGACTCAGGCTCCGGCTCCGGCGGGGGCTCGAAGGCCACGAAGTCGACCAACATCATCGAGCAGGTCGACGTCGGCGTCCCGCTGCGGGTGGCCTACAACCAGTGGACCGAGTTCGGCGCCTTCCCGACCTTCATGAAGAAGGTCGAGAACGTCGATGCCGCCGAGGACAACAAGATCGAGTGGAAGGCGCAGATCTTCTGGTCGCACCGTGAGTGGGAGGCGACCATCCTCGAGCAGGTCCCCGACGAGCAGATCGTGTGGCGCTCCAAGGGCAAGAAGGGACATGTCGACGGAGCCGTGACGTTCCACGAGCTGGCACCGAACCTGACGCGGATCATCGTCGTGCTCGAGTACTACCCCCAGGGCCTGTTCGAGCGCACGGGCAACCTCTGGCGCGCGCAGGGCCGACGGGCCCGCTTGGAGCTCAAGCACTTCCAGCGACACGTCATGACCCGCACCATCCTGGACCCCGACGCCGTCGAGGGCTGGCGGGGCACCATCGAGAACGGCGAGGTCGTCACGTCGCACGAGGACGCGATGGAGCAGGAGGCCCGGGAGCGCGAGGCCGACGAGCAGGGCGCAGAGCAGGGCACCGAGGAGGAAGGTTCCGACGAGCAGGGCTCCGACGAGGCCGAGGGCTACGAGGACGAGGGCTCCGAGGACGAGGGCTCCGAGGACGAGAGCGACGAAGGCTACGAGGACGAGGGCTCCGAGGACGAGGGCTCCGAGGACGAGGACCTCGGCGCGGAGGACTCCGACGAGGACCAGGCCGTCGGTGACGAGTCCGAGGAGGAGGCCGGTGACGAGCCCGAGGACGAGTACGACGAGGAGGGCGAGGACACCGCCGAGGACGTCGACGACCTCGACGACGACTCCGGTGGCGGCGACGAGGAGTACGACGAGGACTACGAGGACGAGAACGAGGACGACACCGAGGACGAGAGCGTGGAGGACGAGGACTCGGCCGCAGACGCGGACGAGGGCAGCTCCGACGAGGACTACGCCGACGAGGACCTCGAGGAGTCCGAGGAGGACACCGAGGAGGACGCCTACGACGAGGAGGCCTACGACGACACGTCCGACGAGTCGGACGACGAGGCGGTCGATGACGAGCCCGTGGACGAGGAGCCCGAGGAGGAGCCTCCAGCACCCAAGAAGCGAGCCGCGCGACGCCGCTCCGCGCACTGAGCAACCAGCCGACACCCTCGACCCAGGAGGTCCAGCATGACCGTGCAGACACAGCGCCGAGGCGGCGGTGGAGGTGGCTACTTGGCGCGCCCCGCTCCGAGTGGGCTCGCCGACGTCATCGACATCATCCTCGACAAGGGCATCGTCATCGATGTGTACATCCGGGTCTCGTTGGTCGGCATCGAACTGCTGACCGTCGACGCACGGATCGTCATCGCGAGCGTCGACACGTACCTGCGCTTCGCCGAGGCGACCAACCGCCTCGACCTCTACGAGAAGGGCGGGAAGGACCTCGGTGAGATGGTCCACGACATGCAGCGCAGCGGCGCGACCGGCAAGACCCGAGGCGCGGTGGAGGGCGTCAAGCGTGCCCTGACCCGGGGCGACGACGACAACGACGAGGAGAACAGCCACGACGAGGAACGCCGACCCGCCAAGAAGTCCTCCTCGTCGGCCCGCTGACGGCCCGTGGACCCCATGGGTGCAGTCGTGGGTGACGACCCGTCCATCGAGGTCGACATGGACCAGGCGTTGGTCGTCTACGGCGTCCTGCCGGCAGCAGACCTGCAGCGCCACGACGGCGGTCAGGACCTGACCGGGGTGGACGGGCAGCGGGTGGAGTTCGTCCGGTCCGGCGACCTCGCCGCGGCGGTGTCGCCCGTCGACGGGGACCGCAGACTGGGGCGCCGGGCCGACCTCCTCGCCTACCAGGCAGTCCTCGACGCCTTGGCGAAGGTCGGCCCGGTGGCCCCGGTCCGCTTCGGGTCGGTGCTCCCGGACCCGGACACGGTCGTGGCCGAGCTCATGGCGTCCAACGAGGAGCACCTCGTCGCGCTGCTCGAGAGCCTGCGCGGCCGGCGTCAGTTCAACCTCCGCGTCAGCCCCGTGGAGGAGGCGGCCCTCACCGACCTCATCGCCGGCGACCCCGAGATCCGCGAGCTGCGGGAGCGGACGCGCGGGGTGCCCGAGGAGGCGTCCTACCGTGAGCGCGTGCGACTGGGCGAGCTCGTGGCCAGGGGTCTCGAGCAGCGCAGCGCGCAGGACGCCGACATGGTGCTCGACGTCGTCGTGCCCCTGGCCGTGGAGCACCTCGTCCGGACCCCTCCCTCGGCCACCCAGGTCCTCGACGTGGCCCTGCTCGTGGAGGAGAGTCGGATGGGCGAGCTCGTCGACGTGCTGGAGGAGCTCGCGGAGTCGGTGCACGAGCGCCTCAGCCTGCGGCTGCTCGGGCCCCTCGCCCCCTACGACTTCGTCGAGGAACGACCATGGGCCTGATCAGCGGCATCCTCACTCTTCCGCTCGCACCGCTGCGGGGCCTGACCGCGGTGGCCGAGCAGATCCTCCACCAGGCCGAGGAGATCTACTATGACCCCGCGACCATCCGCAGCGAGCTCGAGGAGATCGACCGCCTCCGCGAGGCCGGCGAGATCGACGACGCCACCGCCACGGCGCGAGAGGATGAGCTCATCGACCGGCTGATGGAGGCCCAGGAGAGGACACGCCATGGCTGACACGGACCAGGGCAGCGACGAGTCGCAGCGCAGGAGCGGCAGCACCGGACGCCGGCCCTCCGCCAAGGCTGCCAAGGCACCGGCCGGCGCGCACCATGGCGCGCACCGTGACGAGCACCATGACGAGCACCACGACGGCGGTGGGCACCACCCGCACCCGCGGATCAGCGGGCGGCGGGCCGCTCGGTTGGCCGCGCTCGAGCTGGCGGAGCTGACGGGCAAGGAGTTCGAGGGCATCGTCGGCATCCGTCGGGTGGACGGCGAGTGGCACGTGGAGGTCGAGGTTCTCGAGATGCAGCGCATCCCCAGCACCACCGACGTCCTCGCCGTGTACGAGGTGTCCCTCGACGCGTCGGGTGAGCTCGTCGGCTACGAGCGCACCGCCCGCTACGTGCGTGGCGATGCCGGGGAGGACCGCGGATGACGGAGAGCACGACCGACCCGGCGTCCGCATCCCGGGCGCCGGCCGCGGCGCGTTCGGCCAACGGACCCGCGCCCCGGCAGTACTACGCCGCCCAGACGGGTCCGACGGGCGGCACCCAGCCGGCGACCCTCGCCGACATTCTCGAGCGGGTGCTCGACAAGGGCATCATCATCGCCGGTGACATCCGGGTGAACCTCCTCGACATCGAGCTGCTCACCATCAAGCTTCGGCTGCTCGTCGTCTCCGTCGACAAGGCCAACGAGATGGGGATCGACTGGTGGCGCCACGACCCGATGCTCACCGTTCGCGAGCGCGGCCTCGACGAGGAGAACCGGCTGCTGCGCGAACGGATCGCCCAGCTCGAGGGCCGCGACGCATCGGATGGGGACGCCTCCGACGACACGGAGTCCGACGCGTCGGACACCACTGAGACCACGGACGATGAGGCCGACGCCGACGCCGGCCGGCGGCGCTCGCGCGGGACGTCGTCCTGAGGGAGACGTGAGATGGCGATGACGACGTCGCAGGAGCCCGACCTCCCGACCGCCGAGGCGACCGGTGAGGCGACCGATGAGGCGACCGGTGAGGCGACCGGTGAGCTCATCCGCGACTCCGGACGGTACCTCTACGCGGTCTGCCGGGCCCTGCCCGAGGACGCGCTGGCACAGGTGCAGGGGATCGGCGGACGAGACGTCGAGCTCGTCGCCTACGAGGACCTCGCCGCCGTCGTCAGCACCGTCCCGATGGCCGCCTTCGGCGAGGCCGCGCTGCGGCGCAACCTCGAGGACCTCGGCTGGCTGGAGTCCACCGTCAGGGCGCACGACGCCGTCATCCACGCGGCGGCCGAGTGGGCGCCCACGGCCCCCCTGCGGTTCGCGACCATCTGCTTCGACGACGACGCCGTGCGTGCCCGGCTGCGGCAGTGGTACGAGCCGCTCACGACGGCCCTGGACCGGGTCGAGGGCTGTGTCGAGTGGAGCGTCAAGGTGATGACCCGGCCCGAGTCGTCCGAGGGCACAGGGGAACCCGCTCGTCTGACCGGCGCGGAGTACCTCCGGCGCAAGAAGGCCGAGACGATGCGTCGCGCTGACGCGGACGAGCATGCGGCCGCGACGGCGCACACCGTCGACGAGGCGCTCGCGCAGCGGGCCCGGGCCAGCCGTCGCCTCCCCGGCCAGGACCCACGGCTCTCGGGTCACCAGGGCACCATGGTGCTCAACGCCGCCTACCTCGTCCGCGACGACGACATCGAGACGTTCGAGGCGACGCTGGCCGACCTGGCGCAGCGCCACCCCGACGTGGTGCTCGACGGACGCGGCCCGTGGCCCCCGTACTCGTTCGCGATGGTCGACGACCCGTGACGACCCTCCACTCCGAAGGTGCGGCCCAGGTCGGTGGCGGGCAGCCGCGGCCGCAGCGACCGACGCGCGAGCTGGCTCCGGTCGCACTCGTCGACCTGCTCGACCGGCTGCTCGGTACCGGGGTCGTGGTCGCCGGCGACGTCGTGGTGTCGCTCGCCGGTGTCGACCTCGTGGAGATCCGTCTGCACCTGCTGGTGACGACGGTGCGGGCCGAGATGGAGCGCGACCGGGAGGCGGGGCGCACGTGAGCGGATCTCCTTGGGACGACGCGGCGCCGGAAGGTCGGAGCGGCCCGCGCGGTGGCCCCGGCGCCGGCTCGAACCCCATCCCCGACCTCGCCCTGCCGCACGCCCTCCTGCCTCAGCGTCTGGAGACCGACTCCGAGGCGGTGGCCCGGGACCTGCTCAAGCTCGTCCTCACCATCGTCGAGCTCATCCGCCAGCTCATGGAGAAGCAGGCGCTGCGCCGGGTGGAGGAGGGCGACCTCACCGACGAGCAGGTCGAGGGGCTCGGCCTCGGGCTCATGCACCTCGAGCAGGCAATGGACGAGCTCAAGGAGCGGTACGGCCTGACGACCGACGACCTCAACCTCGACCTCGGGCCGCTCGGCCGGCTGTTGTAGCCCAGGACACCTCAGTACACGCGGGGCATCGGGCGGTTGCCACCGGCGGTCCGGAGCATGACGCGGGAGGTCAGGTCCCGACGCTCGAGAGCCGACTGCAGCTGGCCCGTGACCTCGTCCGCGGCGGCGGCGACCCGGCGCAGGTCGGCACCGCGCTCGATGGTCGCGTCGAAGTGGGCGACGATCTGACCGCGGTCGTGGTCGATGCGCCCCCGGGCCGAACGAACACCCGGGGTGTCGGCCAGCGCGCTGGCAGCGGCGTCGACGACCGGGCCGGCGGCCACGAGGAGCCTGCCCTGCGCGCCCGAGCCGGGCAGCGTCAGGTGGCTGACGCCGCCGCGTGGCAGGTGGGAGAACAGCCAGCGCAGGCCGATGAGGGCCACGACGACGCCGGCTGCGCCGAGCGCCCACGGCCACCACTGCTGCCGGGGCCACCCTCGGATGCTGCCGAGGTCGAGCTCGGTCGGCGCGGAGCCGAGTCGGCCCGCCCACCAGAGGATCCCGAGGACTCCGAGGGCAAGGAGCGCCAGTCCGACCAGCGCCGTCATGACCCGGTCGAAGGCGAGGGTCGCGCGCGTCATCGGTTGGCCCCCTCTGTGCGGATGTGCACCGTCGGCTGCTTCGCGAGGGGCTGCAGCCGGTCCGTGGCCACCTCACGGACGCGCTCGGCCACGCCCTCTTCACCGGTCGAGCGGATGGCGAGCGACACGCGCCGTGGCGTTGCCGACGAGCGCACGCCGAGCACGCCGTCCACCCCCTCCACCGCGGTCTCGACGAGGCGGCTGACGTCGCGGGGACGCAGGAAGACGCCGCTGCGGGCGACGACGGGAACGACCTTCGGCGCCGAGGGTCGCAGCGCCTTGACCAGCAGCGCCAGACCGACGAGGGCCAGGACGACGCCGAGGACGACCGTCCACGCCCGCGGTCGCAGGCCCTGCAGCGTGTTCGCGAGGGGATGGAGCAGCGGTTCGGACCGGAGCACCCCGCCGTAGGCGAGGGCGTCGCGCACCGCGAGGACACCGACTGCCGTCGCCAGGAGCGCGAGCAGGATCCCGAGGGCCGCGATGCCGCCGGTGCTGCGGGGCAGCTTGGCCGCCGGCAGAGGCCGCTCGCTGCGGCTTCTCGGCGTCGGGGTGGACACGTCTGCGCTCACTGGACCCTCCTCTGGTCGGACCGGGCAGGGGGCGGGACGGTCGCAACCGTCACGTCGACGGCGTCGACGCTCAGGCCCACGAGGGACGTCAGCTGTTCGCGGACCCGGTCCCGCACGGCAGCCGCCGTACGTCCGAGCGGCGAGGGCCAGGTGACCGCGATATCCAGGCGAACGCGGGCATGGCCCCCGGCCACCTCGGCCTTGGCCTTGGGGTACTGCCGTCCGACGACGCCGTCGAGCCCGGTACCGACTCTGCGGACTCCGGGCACCTCGCAGGCGGCGATGGCGGCGATGCGCTCGACGACCTGCTCGGCGATGTCGAGGCGGCCCCGCTCCGCGGGTTCCGGCAGCGTCGGCGTCGCCGTGGCGGTCGCCGTACTGCCCGAGGCCGCGGAGGAGCTCTCCTCATTCACGGCGACGCCCACCCATCATCCTCGACAGGTCGAGCTCGCCGTTGAGCTGGCCACCGACGAGGAAGCCGACAGCGCCGAGGACGAGGGCGATGAGGAAGCCGGTGAAGCCTCCCGCTGCGGCCGCGACCCCGAGCAGCAGGCCGGCGAGCAGTCCGATCGTTGAGCTTGGCATACCGATCTCCTTTGACGGTCGGCCGGTCCGGCGACGGGTCGACGGGCGGTTCAGATGTCTGTGGTGCGGCGGCCGGACCCCGGGAAGGAGCGCGGCAGCCGGGTGCGGACCGTTCTCATGAGGCGACGCCTCCGGCGGGTCAGGCGCATCCGTGACCCTCGCCAGGTACGTCGCACCACGACCTCGGGTGCCGGGGACGTCGAGTCTCCGGCGCGCCGGGGGCGTCCGGCCGATCCGGCCGACCCCGTCGGCTCGTCCACGAGACCGAAGGCCGCGTCGACGGCGGCCAGCGCCGACAGATAGGTGTCGACCTCACCGCCCCGGTCGGGGTGGTGGGCGGCCGCCGCCCGCCGCCGCTGCCGAACCCACTCGGCGCGCGCGGTCGGGTCGGCGGGCCCGCCGGGAGGCATCAGGGCTCCTGCGCCGGGGCCGTCGCCACCGTCGCGGAGGTCGCCGAGGTCTCGGAGGTCTCGGAGGTCTTGGAGCTCTCGCCCGGAGCGGTGACGTCGGCGACGACCACGTCGACGGGCGTGTGGGTGATCCCCGTGACGGCCGCACGGACCAGGGTCGCCGTCGCCTGCGCGGGGACACCCCAGTCCAGGACGACGTGCACCGTGGTGCTCTGGGGGCGCACCTGGACGCCCGGGACGCTGCGACCGGGGTAGTGGGTGGCCACCTCGCCGAACGCACCCCCGTGCAGGCCCGCGACGCCGGGCACGCCGAGCACCGCCGCGCGCACGGCGTCGGCCGTCTCGGGAGCCGCGGGTTCGCCGGGCACGTCCGGGTCTCCGGTCACTGGACGCGGGGCTCGCTCTGCTGCCCCTGCGCCTCGTCGTCGGTCGAGCCGTCGCTCTCGAGGAAGACGTCCTGGACCTCGATGTTCACCTCGGTCACCTCGAGACTCGTCATGCGCTCGACAGCGGTGATGACGTTGCGGCGGATGCCCTGGGCGAGGTCGGCGATGGAGACGCCGTAGTCGGCGACGAGCTGCAGGTCGACGGCGGCCTGTCGTTCACCCACCTCGACCGAGACCCCCATCGAGTGGTTGGTGCGGCCACCGGGGATGCGCTCGCGGAGGGCACCGACGGCGCGGGCGGCACCGCCGCCGAGGGCGTGGACGCCGGAGACCTCGCGCGCCGCGATCCCGGCGATCTTGGCCACGACGGTGTCGGCGATGGTCGTCCTGCCCTGCTCGGTGACCAGGGGGGACAGCGCCCCTCCGCCCGCGCCGCCGGCGGTCGTGCTCGCGGCTGGCGGGCGGGTCTGCATGTCGCTGTGCGTTTCGCTCATCGCGGGCTCCTTGGAAGAGGGGATGGGGCCGGGTCACGACGTCACAGCCCCCGAGACGTCGCATGCTGGACGTACCCGAAACCGGTGATCTTCGACACGTCCGTCCTTTGCGCGCATGACGCGAGTTCCGCTGCAGATCTCGCGTTCTGGGTATGTCAGCCCCGGGAGCGCTGTGGCGCTCGAAGGGAGACGATGATGAAACCGCTCCGTTGGCTGGCTGCTGGTGTTGTCTGGATACTCTCGGGGGTCGTCGGTCTCGTCGGCGTGCTGCTGTGCGTGACCGTCCTGCTGCTGCCGCTCGGCATACCGGTCCTCATGCTGGCGCGCCGGCTCGCCTCGCTGGGGGCCCTGCTGGCCCTGCCGCGGGCTGCGCGGCATCCGGCCGAGGAGGCCGGGAAGCTGCTGAGGCGGGGGAAGAAGGACGCGGCAAAGGCGCTGAAGGGTGCCAAGAAGGACGCGGCCAAGAAGTCTCGCAGGGCCAGGAAGAAAGTCGCCCGCGCATGACGAGCTCACACTCGGGGTTACGTGAGGAGGCGGCGTGAAGAAGGGTCTCGTTCTCGCAGGTGCTGCGGCTGTCGCGGCCGCGGTGGCCGTGCCGAGGTTGTTCCCCGAGTGGGCCAAGGTGCTGGCCCGCCTCGCGAAGCCGGCCGCCGAGGCTCTGAAGCCGGTGACCGGTGCGGTCCGGACGGCCCGCTCGTCGGTGCGCGCGGACGCCGTGGGTGACCGGCTGTCGGTGCCCGGGCCCGGAGCGACCGGCACCTGACGCATCGGACCGCCACGCGGAGGGGGCGTGACGGCTCGCACTTTCCAACGGCACATCCGACGGCACATCCGCATCCGGCGGGGGCGGTGCTGCCGTGCCCGGGCACCCGCCTGCCCGCGGGGAGCCACCGCGGGCGCCTGAACGCTGTCACCTCACGAGGGAGCCGTGATGCCAGAGCGTGGATCGGGGTACATGGCACGCCCTGCGCCGAGCGGGCTCGCCGACGTCATCGAGATCATCCTGGGCAAGGGTCTCGTCATCGACGCGTACGTGCGCGTCTCCGTCCTGGGCATCGAGCTGCTGACCCTCGACGCGCGCATCGTGGTCAGCAGCGTCGACACCTACCTGCGCTTCGCCGAGGCCACGAACCGCCTCGACCTCGAGGCCCGGGGTGGCCCCAGCCTCGTCGAGGTGGCCGTCGAGGGCGCCGGCAAGGCGGTGCAGGCCGTGGCGACCGACGTCGTGGAGCACAAGGTGGAGCACGTGGTCGAGGCCGTCGAGGAGAAGGTCGAGAAGGTGACCGACGTGGCGGAGTCGGTCGCCGGCACCGTCGCGGACAAGGCCCGCGAGCTGATCGACAAGGTGCTGCCCGACGACGAGTCGGGCGATGCGGACGACGAGGACGACCAGGACGACCAGGAAGGCGAGGGGGACGACCGACACCGCGAGGGTGACGGGGCCGGCGAGGACGGCCCGACCAACCGCGCCAGCAAGCCCGGCGCGACCGGCAAGGCCGGCAAGAAGGGCCACACCCGCACGCCTGCCAAGAAGGGTCGAGCGCCATCTCCTGCCAAGAGCGGCCAGGTCAAGAAGCCGCGCAAGAGGTGACTCGGGCCCGATCAGGTCAGCGGGCGGATGGAGGCGCGCACCTGGAGGGGCATCTCGAGGAGGTGCACCCCGGCAGGTTCGTCGTCGGCGAGAAGCAGCTCCATGGCCCGCTGACCCATCTGTTCGTAGGGCAGCCGGGCGGTCGTCAACGCCGGCCGCATGTACGACGCGATCTCGTCGTCGTCGAACGAGGCGATGGACACGTCGTCGGGCACGCGCAGACCGTGCTCGGCCAGCGCCTGCTGGACGCCGAACGCGACGCGGTCGTTGAGGCACAGCGCGGCGGTGATCGGCGCGCCGGACTCGAGGAGACGCTTGGTGGCGTCATAGGCGTTCCACGGCTCCCACTCCTCCATGTCGGCGATCGCGACCGGCGTGACCCCGACCTCGTCGAGCGCTCGGTGGATCCCGTCGAAGCGGTGGCCGATCGTCACCGAGACCCGTGGGGTGACGCGGGCGACGGGTGCGTTGCCGATGATGGCGATGCCGTCGCGATGGCCGGCGTCGAGGAGCTCGCGGACGACGGCATACCCTGCCTTCTCCTCGTCAGGCAGGATGGAGGCCGGAACGGTCGGGCTGACGCAGTTGACCGTCACGGCGGGCAGGCCCTGGGGGAGCGTCGGCAGGTCGATGAGACGAGCCGCGACGGCGCCGAAGACGAGCCCGTCGACCTGGCGGTCGATCATGAACGCCAGTGCCTTGTCGAGCTGCTTGGGGTGCTTGAACGTCTCGGCGATGAGCAGGCCCTGGTCATGGTCGTCGGCGACGTCGAGCAGCCCCCTGATCATGGCCGATGCGAAGCGGGTCACCGTCACGTCGTCGGAGATGAAGCCGAAGGTGCCGGTCTTGCCCAGGCGAAGGGAGCGGGCGGCCGGGTTGGGGCGGTAGTTGAGCTCGCGGGCGGCCTTGTGGATGCGGGCCACGGCGTCGGCGGACAGGCGTGAGCCGGGGCGGTTGTTGAGCACGAGGCTCACGGCGGTCTTCGACATCCCCGCGCGCTCGGCGACGTCGGCCAGCGTCGCTCGTCTGTTCACGGCGCCATCCCTTCCGTGTCGTCCGTGTGCCTGTGCCATGCCGTGTGGGCTCCTCAACGGGCGCCTGCTGGGAGCGTACCCCAGGGTAGCTCTCTCAGGCGCCGTGCGTGCTGGTGGAAAGGTTTTAGCAAAGTCTTGTGCGCGGTGCTCGTCATCCACTACGGTCTCGGGCTGAAAGGTTTTAGCAGAAGAGACCTTTTGACGACCCGGAGGAACCAATGAAGCTCACCTCGACCACCACGCGCGTTGCCGTCGGACTTCTCGCGGTCACGCTGCCCCTCACGATGGCCGCCTGCTCCAAGGGCGGCAGCAGCTCCTCCTCCGGCGGCGCCGGCGGCGGTGAGCTGACGATGTGGACCCACAACGCCGGCAACAAGGGCGAGCTCGCGGCGATCACGCAGATCGTCAACGACTACAACGCGAGCCAGAAGAAGTACAAGGTCAAGATCCAGGCCTTCCCGCAGGACTCCTACAACCAGTCGGTCGTCGCGGCAGCCGCGTCCAAGAAACTGCCGTGCATCCTCGACATCGACGGCCCGAACGTGCCCAACTGGGCCTGGGCCGGCTACCTCGCGCCGCTCGAGGGCCTCGACTCGACGCTGTCGAAGTTCCTCCCGACCGTCATCGGCAAGTACGACAACAAGACGTACTCGTACGGCTACTACGACGTCGCGCTCGTCATGGTCACGCGCAAGACGATCCTCGACAAGTACGGCATCCGCGTCCCGACGGTCGACCAGCCCTGGACCAAGGACGAGTTCGAGGCGGCTCTCAAGAAGATCAAGGCCTCGGGCGACTTCCAGAACCCGCTCGACATCGCGACGAGCTTCACCGGTGAGTGGTGGCCCTACGCGTACTCGCCGATGCTGCAGAGCTTCGGCGGTGACCTCATCAACCGCACCGACTACAAGTCGGCCGAGGGTGCGCTCAACGGGCCCAAGGCGGTCGAGTGGGCCAAGTGGTTCCGTAGCCTCGTGACCGACGGGCTCGTGCCGCTCAAGTCGGGTGCCGACCCGGCCAAGGACTTCATCAACGGAAAGTCCGCGATGCTCTACAACGGCACGTGGACCGCCGTCGACGCACGCAAGGCGTTCGGCAAGGACACCCTCTTCCTCCCGCCGCCGGACCTCGGCAACGGCCCGAAGATCGGTGGCGGCTCGTGGCAGTGGGGCGTCTCGACGAACTGCTCCGACCCGGCCGGAGCCATGGACTACATGAAGTTCGCGGCGCAGGACAAGTACGTCGCGAGCGTCGCCCGCGACACGAACAACATCCCGGCGACCGACGCCGCGGCCGCCCAGGTCAAGGGTTACGAGCAGGGCGGCGAGAACCAGGTGTTCCTCGACTACGCCAAGAAGTTCGCCGTGCTGCGCCCCGTGACCCCCGGATACCCGTTCATCGCAACGGAGTTCACCAAGACCGCCCAGGACATCCTCAACGGTGCCGACCCCAAGCAGGCGCTCGACCAGGCAGTCAAGGACATCGACGCCAACCAGAAGTCCAACGGGTACTTCCAGTGAGCTGGTGACGAGCCGGATGCCGCCGGGCGGGTGCGCTCGACACGCCCAGACGTGCGCCCGTTCGGCGGCATCCATCCTCGACCCTCCACGAAAGGAGATGGACGATGACGACCATCACTGCGACTGAGAAGGCCTCGGCCGTCACCACGCGAAAGAGCAAGCCAATCCAAGGTTCCCGCTCGTCGACGACGACGGCGCTGCTCATGCTGGCGCCGGCGGCGGTCCTGCTGACCACGTTCCTCCTCGTGCCGATCGGGCTGACCTTCGGTCTCGCGTTCACCAACGCGCGGCTGATCAGCCCACGGCCGGCGGAGTTCATCGGGGTCGACAACTTCGTCCGGCTCTTCGAGGACGAGACGTTCTGGGCGTCGCTGCGCAACACGATCATCTTCGCCGCCGTCATCGTGCCGGTGCAGTCGGCTTGCGCGCTCGGTCTTGCGCTGCTCGTCAACGTGAAGATGCGTGGGGTCAACTTCTTCCGGACCGTCTACTTCCTGCCGGTGGTGACCTCGATGGTCGTCGTGTCGATGCTGTGGCTGTTCATGTACCAGAAGAACGGCCTCATCAACCAGGTGCTGCTCAAGTTCGGGATCGTCGGGCCGGACTGGCTCGGCGACCCGAAGACGGCGCTCATCGCCATCATCCTCATGTCGGCGTGGCAGGCGATGGGCTTCCACATGGTCATCTGGCTCTCCGGGCTGCAGACGATCCCGGCCGACCTCTACGAGGCGGCCGAGCTCGACGGGGCCGGCACGTGGCAGAAGTTCCGCTTCGTCACATGGCCCGGCCTGCGGCAGACGCGGACGTTCATCCTCATCACGATCACGATCGCGGCGTTCGCGCTCTTCACCCAGGTCAACATCATGACCCAGGGCGGTCCGCTCGACTCGACGTCGACGGTCGTGCTCATGGCGGTGCGCACCGGGTTCCAGCAGCAGCAGACCGGTTACGCCTCGGCGATCTCACTCGTGTTCTTCGTGCTCGTGCTGGCCGTCACCCTCGTCCAGCGCTACTTCACCCGAGACAAGGACGTCGTCCGATGAGTGCCACGACCACCTCGACCCGCACCGGGGGTCGGCTCGACATCGCTGAGCCGACCGCCCCCGAGACACACCGTGGGCGGCGCGAGCGGCCACTCGGCCCACGCTGGCTGCTCGCGCTCCTCGGCCGCATCGTGCTCTGCCTCGTGTTCGGGCTGCCCCTGCTCTTCATGTTCGTCAGCAGCTTCAAGCCGGACCTGCAGATCTTCAGCGACCTCGGCAGCATCAAGGCGTTCCTGCCCACCGGGGACATCTCGCTCGACAACTACAACGGCGTGTTTGGACGAGTTCCGTTCGCGCAGTTCATGATCAACTCGATCATCATCACCGTCGTGACGGTCGTCCTCGGGGTCGTCGTCAACTCGATGGCCGCGTTCGCGCTGGCCCGGATCCGGTTCAAGGGCAGCGGGCTCGTCCTGGGTCTGATCCTCGCGACGCTCATCGTGCCGTTCGAGACGCTGGCCCTGCCGCTGCTGTGGTGGGTCAACAAGCTGCCATTCCTCGGGCCCGACGGGATCAGCGAGGGCTGGCTCGACACCTACCAGGTGCAGATCATCCCGTTCGTCGCCAACGCGTTCTCGATCTTCCTCTTCTACCAGTACTTCGACTCCATCCCCAAGGAGCTGGACGAGGCGGCCAAGGTCGACGGCGCAGGGTGGTTCCGGATCTACCGCAGCATCGTCATGCCGCTCGCCGGCCCGGCCGTCGCGACCGTCGCGATCCTCACCTTCCTGCCGACGTGGAACCAGTACCTCTGGCCGCTCATGTCGGTGCAGTCCGAGGAGCTGCGACCGGTCATGGTGGGTATCGACTACTTCAAGCAGCTCAACACCTCGTGGGGGCAGATCATGGCGTACGCGTCGATGATCACCGCTCCCGTCCTCGTCCTCTTCATCGCCTTCCAGCGTTCGTTCATCAACTCCATCGCCAGCAGTGGCGTGAAAGGCTGATCGTGTTCAAGCTTCCCGAGGCGTGGGTGTGGGACTTCTGGCTCGTCGACGACGGGTCGGACTACCACCTCTTCTTCCTCTACGCCTCACGCTCGCTGCGTGACCCGGACGCCCGGCACTACCGGGCGTCCGTGGGGCACGCGGTGTCCTCCGACCTGGTCCACTGGGAACGCGTCGTCGATGCGCTCGTGCGCTCGGACGCGCCGGCGTTCGACGACCTCGCGACGTGGACCGGGTCGGTGGTGCGGCATCCGGACGGCCGGTGGTTCATGTTCTACACCGGGTCGACTGCGGTAGCGGGGACCGGCGCCAACGTCCAGTCGATCGGGTATGCGACGTCGACCGACCTGCTCACATGGGACAAGGCGCCGGGTCCGGTGCTGTCGGCCGACCCGCGGTGGTACGAGAAGTTCTCCGACGGGCACTGGCACGACGAGGCGTTCCGCGACCCGTGGGTGTTCGCCGACCCCGACGGCGACGGGTGGCACATGCTCATTACGGCACGGTCGGCTCAGGGGCCGGCGGGCGACCCGTCGGACACGGTCGACCGGGGCGTTGTCGGACACGCGTGGTCGGCAGACCTCGAGACCTGGGAGCTGCGGGAGCCGCTCTCGGAACCGGGGCAGGGGTTCGGGCAGCTCGAGGTCTTCCAGACCCACGTCGTCGACGGCCGCGAGGTGCTGCTCTTCAACTGCCTGGCCGGCGACGCCTCGGAGGCCACCAAGGCGACGGGGACACCGGGCGGGGTGTGGATCGCCTCGGCGAAGTCGCCGCTCGGGCCGTACGACATCGCGGGGGCCCGCCTGATCGACGACCCGACGCTCTATGTCGGCAAGTTCATCGACGACCGCGAGACCGGCGAGACGAAGTTCCTCGCCTTCCGCAACGAGTCCGACGGTCAGTTCGTCGGCGAGATCACGGACCCGTACGCCGTCAGCTGGGACGGCGACCGTCTCGTCCTCACTCAGGACGAGGTGTCGTCAGGCACGCACGCCTGACCTGTTGCGACCTGCAGCCGGTTGGTCTCGACTCCGAGGCCAACCGGCATGGTCGCGTTCTGTTCTCCGCGGCGTGTGCTGATCGACGTGTCCGAACACCAACAGGAAGTCTCGACATGTCAACGTGGTGAGGGGGCCCCCGCGGTCAGCGGGGGCCGACCGAATCAGCTCATGATCCGGATCTCTGAGGGTCAGACGGGACGTGGCTGTTGGGGAGGGCAACCGCAGCTTTCCCGGAGAACGAGCTGGACGGGCAGGATATCGGACGCCGTTGGGGTCTCGGGTTGTTCGATGCGGTCGATGAGGAGTCGCACCACCGTCGCCCCCATGGCCTCCATCGGCTGGCGGACGGTGGTGAGCTGTGGGGAGATCAGTCGCCCGGCGACGACCCCGTCGAAGCCGGTCACTGCAACCTGCCCGGGCACGTCGATCTTGGCTTCCCTCAGGGCGTCCATGAGCGCCAGCGCAACCTCGTCGTTGGCGCACACGAACGCGTCGGGGATTGCTTGACGCTGTGCGAGATCCGCGATGGCTTCTCGATAGTTGCCGGCCGCGGCCATCGGTTCGGTGGGCACGGGAAGTTTAGCGGCCCGCAGCGCGGCTCGGAGCGCCTCGAAACGCTCCTTGCGGTCTGAGTCGAAGGTCGGGCCGACGAAGCGCAGGTCGCGCATGCCGTGTACCTGCACCAGGTGCGCGGTCAGCGCGTCTATTCCTGCCGCGTTGTCCACGCAGACCCGGCTCAGCGTGTCATCGCCGGGCTGAGACATGAGCACTACCGGCAGCCGCTCGGCGATGTGGCGCAGGTCCACGTGCTCCGCCATGCCGGAGAACAAGAGGGCTAGACCGTCAACCCGGCCTGCGATGTCGGTGAGCACCGCCTCGGCGTTGGAGGGCCTGGCGCCGGCGATCATGACGGCGTACCCGCGGCGCCAACACTCCTGCTCGACCCCGCGCTGGACCTCGTCCACGAACTGCGGGAACAAGCGGTAGTCCGCGTTCGGATCGGTCGCTCCCGGGTCTTGGACGTGTGCGAGCTCGAGGGGAGCGACTGGCCGGTAGTCCAGTGATATCAAGCCCAGGGCGCCGGTTCGACCACCTGCCAGCCCGCGCGCACTGCCGCTCGGGATGTAGCCGAGCTCTCGGGCGGCGGCGTGGACCAGCTCGCGTGTCGACTCCTTCACCTTCCCGGGTCGCCGGAAGGTGAACGACACCGTTGCGATCGACACACCAGCTCGCTCCGCGACGTCATACACCGTCGGACCCTTGGTCACCAGAGGCACCTCCTGACCTGAAGCATATGCGCTTAGACAGGGCGCGGATGTTCGTCGCCTGAGGACGGCGGGGTGCTCGAATCCGGTCGGCCGGAGCTCTTGTCAGCGGCGTGATCAATGCGCTTAAATAACGCTTGTAGGCGGGATCTAAGCGCATTGACGTGCACGGCTCATCGGAAGGAGCGAGCAATGGCTTCCATGCCCGAGAGCGCCCGGACGGCAGGTCGGGGTCAGGTCCGGCCCATCCCGCAGCGGCGCACGGCGCCTCCGACGACCCGGATCTGGCGCGGGATCGACAGCTGAAGGCGATCGTCCGCTCTGACCAGCGGGCGCAGCGCCAGCCGCTCACGGCCCACGAGGCCCTGACCACGCAGGGTCACGGTCAATGGACCGTCGCCTCTGCAGAAGCCCCCTGGCTGCACATCGTCACGGCACGCCCGCGACGGCATACAGCATCACCGACGATGGATGGAGAAACATCGATGTTGCAGATGAAGGCAAAGGGCGCGGTGGTCATCTTCGTGTCCGCCGCGATACTGCTCACGGCATGCGGCAGGAACAGCGAGGCGTCGCAGGCGCCGGCGCCGGCCGGGACGGTCGCCGCAGGTCCCGCGACGGGAACGCTCAACGTCTGGGCCCAGGCGGAGGAGGCGGCCGCCCTGCCGGCCTTTGCCGAGGAGTTCGAGAAGCTCAACCCGGATGTGAAGATCAAGGTCACGGCGATCCCGTGGGACGCAGCGCACAACAAGTACCAGACCGCGATCGCCGGTGGCTCGACTCCGGACATCGCCCACATGGGCACCACGTGGATGAGCGACTTCGCCGATGCCTTCGCGCCCACACCGACGTCCATCGACACCAGCGACAACTTCTCGTCGGCCGTGAAGTCCACCCAGATCGACGGCACCACCTACGGCGTCCCGTGGTACGTCGACACGCGGGTGGTCTACTACCGCAAGGACCTCGCCGCGAAGGCCGGCTACACCACGTTCCCCTCCACCTGGGCCGACTTCAAGGCCATGGCAAAGGCGATGCAGACCAAGGCCGGAGCCAAGTGGGGGATCAACCTTCCGGCAGGCGGCCCCAGCTCCTTCGGGTCGGTCCTTCCCTTCATGTGGTCGGCCGGCGCCGACCTGATGAACGCAGACCAGACGAAGTGGACCTTGGACACCCCTGCATGGGTCGACGCGATGAAGCGCTACCAGAGCTTCTTCACCGAGAAGATCGCCACAACCGCTCCCGACACCGGCGCAGGCGCCCCCGACGCCGCTTTCGTGAACGGCTCGATCCCGATGATTCTCGGCGGTCCGAGCTACCTCGGCACCCTCGTCACGGCTGGCGGACCGGCCATCAAGGACAAGATCGGCGTGGCACGAATCCCCGCGGACAAGTCGTCAACCTCGTTCGTCGGCGGAGGCGACCTGGTGGTGTTCAAGAAGAGCCAGAACCAGGACGCGGCGTGGAAGTTCATCCAGTGGCTGATGAAGCCGGAGGTCCAGGTCAAGTGGCAGCGGACGCTCGGCGACCTGCCCGCCTCGAAGACCGCCTGGAAGGACCCGGCGCTGGCAAAGGACCCGGTGCTCTCGGTCTTCGGTGAACAGCTCACCGACACCAAGGCGCCGCCGGCGATCCCAGCCTGGAGCCAGGTCAGCGACGCCGGCGACGCCGCTCTCGAGCAGATCGTGAAGTCCGGAGCGGACCCGGCCACGACGATGCAGAGCCTGCAGGCCACCGCCGACTCCATCGGCACGCAAGGCTGACCATGCCACGCGCTCTGGTCCCGGCCGGCACCGTCACTGGTGCTGGCCGGGCGGACCCGACGGATCAGACGAAGGCGTCCCAGGGGCGGCGCCGCAAGCAGGCGCTGGTGGGCTGGTTGTTCGCGTTGCCCTACGTGCTCACCTTCGCGATCTTCATGCTGGTCCCACTGGTGTCCTCGTTCCTGATGTCGTTCACCGACTTCACCAGCCGCGACGTTCAGGACCCGCTGGGCGTCGACTTCGTCGGCCTCCAGCAGTACACCGACCTCTTCGGCAATCCGCAGTTCCGCAAGTCGATGGTCGTCACCGCCTACTTCGTGGTCGTCGGCATTCCGCTCACCATGATCGTGGCGCTGGCCCTCGCGTTGGCGTTGAACAGCGGGATCCATCGGTTCCGCACCGCGTTCCGAGTGGGGTTCTACACACCGGTCGTGACGAGCATCGTCGCTGTGGCCGTGGTGTGGCGGTTCATCCTGCAGGACGACGGGCTGATC